>JANLTI010000270.1:0-3531 GCA_031362845.1 Gemmatimonadaceae bacterium
GCGAGAGGTTCGCGGCGTACGGCGGGGAATCAGAAGGGGCGGTTTGATCTACCAGCGCGCGGGCGGTTTTCAGTGCGAGCAGTTACCCAACCGCACTTTTCCGAATTCCCGCCGCACGCCGTACGCGCCCCGCCTCACGACGCGCCGTACGCCTCTCGCCGTACGCGGAGGGCCCCGCCCTACAGCTCGACGATGAATCGCGTCCCCACCCCGACGGTGCTCTCCACGCGAAGTGTGTAATCCAGGAGATCGCAGAACGTCTTGCAGATGGCGAGTCCGAGTCCGGTTCCCGCGTCGGTGATCTGGCGGGCCGACTCGGCCTGGGTGAACGCGTCGAAGACGTGCGGAAGGTCGGTGGCGGGAATACCAACACCGGTGTCCTCGACGACAATCGTCCTCGCGCGGCCAGTGCCATCTCCGGTCACGCGGACGGTCACGCCGCCCCGGTCGGTGAACTTGATCGCGTTCCCGACGAGGTTGATCAGTACCTGCTTCAGCTTCGCCGCGTCCGTCACGAGCGGCTCGAGCTCCAGCGACACGTCGGCGGCGAGCGTGATGCCCTTCTCCAGCACCCGTCCCTCGAGCGTGGAGACGACGTCGTGAACGAGATCGTACGGCAGCACCGGTGACAGCTCCTTCGTCATGTGCCCCGACTCGACCTTCGCGATGTCGAGCAGGTCGTCCACCAGTGAAAGCAGGTGCGTGCCGTTGGCACGGATGCGCTGCACGAACGAGACGTCGCTCTCGCCGAGCGTGCCCTGACGGTTCTTCAGCAGGATGGTGGAGAAGCCGATCACGCTGTTCAGCGGTGTGCGCAGCTCGTGCGATGCACGCGAGAGGAACTCGGTCTTGGAGCGATTGGCGCGCTCCGCTTCCTCCTTCGCCTCGAGCAGCGCACTCTCCCAGCGACGCCGGTCGCTGATGTCGGTCACCGACCCGACGGTGCCAACGACGACGCCGCTTCCATCACGGTAGGGGACGCCGGCAATCTCCACCCATACTCTGGCGCCGTCGCGGCGAAGGTGCTCCACGGAATATCGGCCTCCCATGCCCGCGCGCCGATCGTGCAGATGCGTGGCGAGTGGCGCGCGCGCCTCGGGCGTCATGAGGAGCACGGAGAGATCCTGACCGACAAGATCCTCTGGTGCGTAGCCGGTGATCTCGCCCATGCGCTGGTTGACGTACGTCGCGATGCCGTCGAGATCGGTGATCACGAGCCCCTCCGCCAGGCTTTCCACAACGGTGCGGAAGCGCTCTTCCGAGTCGCGGAGTGCGCGCTCGCTCTCGGTCTGGGCCGTGACGTCACGCATCGCGACGACGGCGCCGAGCAGATGACCCGTGGCATCGTAGAACTGCTGGCCGGTCGCGAGACAGGTGCGCGGCGGCATGCCACGGGGAGCCACCACCATCTCGGCGTCCACCACCTGCTCGCCCCGAAGCGCTCGAATCAGCGGTATCTCTCCCATGGCCATGGGCGTCACGCCATCGGCATGAAAGAGCGCGTAGTGTTCGCTCCACTCTTCCTGCGGAACGTCTTCGGCCGGAAGCCCATGCATCTCTCGCAGGGCGCGATTGAAGAGCGTGAGCTGCCCGTGCGCATCGCAGGCGACGATGCCGTCGGACAGATTTTCCAGCACCGCCCGCTGGAAGGCGCGCTCGCTCTCGCGGAGGACTTCGGCGGTGCGCTGCCCGGTGACGTCGCGGATCATCACGGCGACGCCGTCGCCGACTCGGGCCGATTGCGTGCGAACCCACCGCGCTGACACGCCGGACGTGACCGTCTCGAACTCGCGCTCCACTGGAGCACCCGTCGCCACCACCTGGACATAATCGGCGAAGTGCCCCTGGTCCATCACCGAGGGGAGCGCCTCACGCAGGCGGTGACCGACGAACGCCTCGCGCGGCCGGCCGAGCAGTGTCGATGTACGGGCATTCGCGTCGATGATGACGAAATCCTCGATCGCGCCCTCCGCGTCGCGCACGCTGCGCAGCAGCAGGAATGCATCGAGACTGGCGTCGATCGCGGCCCGAAAGCGCTCCTCGGTCTCGCGCTGCGCCCGCTCCACTCCCATGCGCTCGCGCAGGTCGCGCGCGACGAGGCTGAGGAAGTACGGCGGTTCGCCCGGGCGCGTCGACGGGTGCGCGACGACCACCAGCGAGACGGGAACGCTCGCGCCCGTGACATCGAGCAGGGTCGACTCCCCCTGCCAGACGCCATCGCGGAGCGCGGCGGGGATGATCTCCGTGACCACGCGCTGGTCCTCGTCGGCCGAGCGCAGCCGGGACGTGTGCACGGTATGCATGTCGTCATCGTCAGCAAGGCCGATCAGCCGCCGACCGGCGCGGTTCAGGAAGAGGAGCTTGCGGTCACTGCTGATGATCGCGACCACGTCGGTCGATGCCTCGAGGGTGGCGACGAGCCGAGCGCGTACGTGCTCGGCGCGGCGCACCTCCGTCACATCGCGGAACACCGCGCTCGTGCCGACCAGCCGTCCGTCCTCGAGGCGCGGGGTACCGTGACCGCGGCACACCACGCGCCGTCCGTCCTTTGCCACGAGCACCGCCTCGAACTCGGCGACCGTTTCACCGCGTCCCAGACGGCGGGTGGCTGCGAGGAAGGTCGCGCGATGCTCGGGCGCCACGAGCACCACGGGGTCGAGCGCGCGCGCCTCGTCGCTCGTGTAACCCAACGTCTCGCGCCACGCGCGGTTCACGAGTGTGATGCGGCCCGCCGCATCGGTGGCGACCACCAGCTCGTGCGTCTGATCGAGGAGCTCGGCATACTGCGCATCGTGCGCCGCGAGCCGTCGCATCATCGTGCGTCGTTCCACTTCCGTGCCCGCGGCCGCGGCGAGATCGTGCAAGGTGTGGATGTCGCTTTCGGTCCACTCACGCGCGACGGTGTCCGCGACGCAGAAGGCGCCCAGAACTTCACCTCCGCTGGAGACGAGCGGCACACCGGCATATGCCGCGATGCTCGACTGCACGGCCGGGATCGAGGCGAGCGCCGGCACGGCTCGCGCATCGGGGACCACGAACGGCTCTCCGGTGGCCACGACGAACTGGCACAGGGAATCCTCGCGCGGCATCTGGCGCTCTCCGGACGACGCGATCGGGGCGCAACTCAACACCACCAACCGCTGCTCGTCGATGAGATTCACGAACGCCATCGGCACGCGGAGTACGCGGACGGCCAGGCGTGTCAGATGATCGAACGACTCGCTGGGTTCCGCTGTGAGCAGGCCGGTAATGCGGAGTGCGGCGAGACGTTCCGCGCTGCCGAAGGAAGCATCCAGGGAGGTGCTCACGAATTGCGCTCGGTCAGGTACGAAGGGGGCATATCCTCATAGGACGGTACGCCGGGCCAGCTGTCACGGATGGCAGGGCGCGGGGCGCCGGAAGCTCGTCGAGCGCCTTTCGCCGAAGACTGCACGCGGCCCGCGCTCCGCCGTACGGCGAACGGCGTACGGCGCGTCGTGTGGCGAGAGGGGTGCGGCGTGCGGCGGGGGATTCGGAAAGAGCGGTTTGTAT
>JANLTI010000205.1:0-6504 GCA_031362845.1 Gemmatimonadaceae bacterium
CAGGACGCGTACATGCGCGCGCGCGGAATCGATTACTTCGAGAACAGCCGCCGCGCCACGGTGATCCAGCGCGAGTACGCCATTCGCAACCCGCGCGGCTTCGCCGGATACGGCGAGAACACGTGGGGCATCACCGCGAGCGACGGTCCCGGGCCGGCTCAGCGCACGTCGCACGACGTCACGCGTCGCTTCTGGGCGTACCGCGCGCGCGGTGTGCCGTACGGGCCGGACGATGGAACGCTGTCCCCATGGGCAGTGGTGGCCTCGTTGCCATTCGCCCCGGAGCTGGTGATCCCGGCACTCGAGCATCTCGAACGTGCACACCCGGAAATCACCGCGCCGCTCGGCTACAAGTGCAGCTATAACCCCACATTCGCCGCACGCGCGGGCGATGCACCGGGGTGGGTGTCGAGCGGGCACTACGCCATCGACCAGGGACCGGTCGTCCTCATGATCGAGAACCATCGCTCCGAGCTCGTGTGGCGCCTCATGAAATCGTGCCCATACATCGTCGACGGTCTTCGTGCCGCCGGATTCGAGGGAGGGTGGCTCGCGACTACGGCTCCCGCCGCCGTACCACCGCCCGCGCGGGCGCGCCCTCGTGTCCCGCCACCTTGAGCGGCAGCACGATCAGGTCATACTCGCCGGCCGGTACCTGCTCGAGCATCAAGCCTTCGACGATCGGAATTCCCCTCCCGAGCAGGATCTGGTGCGCCCTCGGCGCCGCTGCCCCGAACTGTTCGGCCGAGATGTAGTCGATTCCCACCAGCACCACGCCGGCGTCGGCGAGTAGCTGCGCGGCATCGGGCGCGATGTACGCGAAGTCGCGATGAAAGGTGGACGACGTCATCCAGCGACGCAGTGCGCTGCGCGTGCGAAAGAGCACACGCGGCGACCCTCTCCACCGGTGACGCTCCAACTCCGCTGCGTCGATGCCCTGGATGTTGTCCGCGATGTCGATCACCCGCGCCGGCCCGATGAGCGGATCCAGCGGCACCTTGTCGATCGACGCGCCTCCGGCCACGAAGTGCATCGGCGCATCGATGTGCGTTCCGCTGTGCGCGCCCATCGCGTAGGACGACAGGGTGAGCGGATCGCCCCGGCGCATGTCCTTGAGAAAGGTGAACGTCATCGGCGCGTCGCCCTCGTACACGGGCGTGGTGGCCGGATCGAGCGTGGCCGTGGCGTCCATCCATGCCGGACCACTCGATACGTCCATCGCCGCCCGCTGCTGGGAGGCGCAGGCCCACGCGCCGAGCGCCGCCGTCGCCAGAACGGCACGCCCCCAACCCTGCACACCGATTGTTCGCATTGCCTCTCCGGATGAGTGGTTCAGACGAGCAGACTGAGCAGCATGGTGAACCCGAGTCCCGCCACGCCGATGATCGTTTCCGCGACGGTCCACGTCTTCAGCGTCTGCGGAACGGTCATGTTGAAGAACTCCTTGATCAGCCAGAACCCGGCGTCGTTCACGTGCGACAGCACCAGTGATCCCGCGCCGGTCGCCAGCACGAGCAGTTCTGCCGAGGTGCCGGGTACCAGCACCGCGATGGGCGCCACGATACCGGCGGCAGTGGTCATCGCCACGGTGGCCGAGCCCGTTGCCACCCGGATGAGCGCGGCCACACTCCACGCGAGCAGCAGCGGTGACGCGTGCGATCCGATCGCGACACTGGCGATGGCGCGACCCACGCCGCTCTGGAGCAGCACCTGATTGAATCCTCCGCCAGCGCCAATGACGAGCAGGATGGTGGCCGTGGGACCCAGGCAGTCGTTGCAGAAGCGGAGCACCTCGTCGCGCGTGAACTTCCGCGCTCTACCCAGCGACCAGTACGAAAAGAGCAGGGCGAGCAGCAACGCGACGATCGGATGTCCGACGAAACGGAATGCGGAGCGCGCCGCGCTCGACTCATCCAGCGCCACCTCGGCCGCGCTCGCGAGGAGCATCAGGAGCACGGGGACCATGACCGTGAAGACGGAGATGCCGAATCCCGGCATCCGGTCACTGTCCGAGCGTCCCTCGAACTGTGCGGCGAGCGGATTCACCACCGGAAGCACGATGCGCGGCGACATCCACGTCGCAAACACGGGCCCGGCCAGTGCCGCGGTGGGCAGGCCAACGAGCAGCGCATAGAGAATGGTGCGTCCGACATCCGCGTGATATGTGCCGACGGCGAGCATGGCTGCGGGGTGCGGCGGCACCATGCCGTGAACCACGGAGAGCCCGGCCACCAATGGAATCCCGATCTTGACGAGCGACATTCCCGTGCGCCGCGCCACCGTGAACACGAGCGGAATGAGCAGGACGAATCCGACCTGGAAGAACACCGGGATGCCGACGATGAAGGCCACGAACATGATGGCCCAGTGCACGTGTCGCTCGCCGAACAGGTCGATCAACGTGGTCGCGATGCGCGCGGCGCCGCCCGACTCCGCCATCATCTTGCCGAGCATGGTGCCAAGCCCCACCACGATGGCGATGAAGCCCAGCGAGTTGCCGACCCCGTCCTGGAACGCCTTCACGGCCGCGACGGGGGCCATGCCCGCCGCGACGCCCATCGCGAGCGAGACGGCGATGAGCGCGACGAACGGGTGCAGCTTGAACCGTGCGATGAGCACGATGAGCGCCGCCACGGCGGCGAACGCATAGAGCAGCAGTCGGCCGTCGCCGGTCACGCGCGCGTCCGCGCGACGAGGTCGGCCACGATCACCTCGGGCGATCGCGCGATGTCGCACACCCACGCGTCTTCGTCAGGCGCTGGCTCTTCGAGCGTCGCGAGCTGGCTCTCGAGCAGTGCAGGCGGCATGAAATGCCCGGTGCGGCCGGCCATGCGTTCAGCGAGCAGCGGTGTTGCTCCCTTGAGGTACACGAGTCGCAGGTCGGTTGCCCCACGGCGCAGGACATCACGGTACGCGCGCTTCAGTGCCGAACAGGACATGACGAGTCCCGTCCCGGCGTGCACCGAACGGGCGAGAATTGCCGAGAGTGCCTCGAGCCAATCGGCCCGGTCCGCATCCGTGAGCGCAATGCCAGCCGACATGCGCTCCACGTTCCGCGCGGGGTGAAATCGGTCGCCTTCCACGAACTCCACATCGAGCGCCTCGGCCAGCGCCGCGCCGATGCGGCTCTTGCCAGCGCAGGTGACGCCCATCACAACAAGGCGGCGCCCGTTCACGACCTGCATGGTGGGGAGGGCGGCATGGAGGGACGACCGGTGGACGGAGGCTGACGCGCGGGGAGTATGCGCCGGTGTCCGGTGGTACGCCACACCCCAGTTCGGCAACGTCGCTCACCATTGTGCAATACGACCCGACGAAGTCGCCCTCGCGGCGTAGACCGTGCACTATCTGGCGCATGCACCCCTGCCGGCCGCGCGGTTCCGGAGGACAGCATCTTCCTCACCGAACGGGCAGACACATGCGACTCGCGGATTTTATCAGCGCGAACACCGAGCCGATCCTCGCCGAATGGGTCATCTTCGCCGAGACCTGCGGCGTGGCGGGCAGGGAATTGGATCTTGTCGGACTGCGCGATCATGCGCACGCGATGCTCATCGCCGTCGTCGCCGATCTTCGCACGCCCCAGTCGGCCACGGAGCAGACGGCGAAGTCGAAGGGTGAAGCAGCTCCGCCAGTCGATGGTGGCGAGACGGCGGCGGAAGTGCACGGTGCCGGCCGTGCCGAGGACGGCTTCTCGGTCGGCGAAATGGTGTCGGAGTACCGTGCCCTGCGAGCGAGCGTCATCAGGCTGTGGACCAAGGCGGACGGCGCGCTGACTGGATCCGACCTCGAGGACCTGATGCGCTTCAATGAGGCCATCGACCAGGCGATCGCCGAGTCGATCACGCGCTACACGGAAGACCTCGATCGCTCCAAGGAGCTCTTCCTCGCCATCCTCGGTCACGATCTTCGTTCGCCCCTGGGGGCGGTGATTACATCGTCACAGTTCATGCTCGACACCGGTGGTCTGCTCGAACCGCAACTGACGCTCACGACTCGCATCGTTCGGAGCGCTCGACGCATGAATCAGATGGTCGACGACCTGCTCGATTTCACGCGCGGCCGCCTCGGGTCGGGCATGCCGATCGTTCGCGCGCCGATTGACATGGGTCAGCTGGTCCGACAGTCCGTCGATGAAATGCGCGCCGCTCGACCCGGAAGCGTGTTGCAGGTGACGACGACCGGTGCACTCGAGGGAAAGTGGGACGGCGAGCGCATCAGCCAACTGTTGTCGAACCTGCTGGGCAATGCCATCCAGCACGGCACGGCCGGCGAGGTGATCGGGGTGTCGGTGCAGGGGGAAGCGTCGGACGTCGTGCTCCGGCTGCACAACGGCGGAACGTCCATTCCCAAGTCGGACCTCGCCACACTCTTCAGCCCCTTCAAGCGCCTGCGCGCCGGGCAGACCGTCACTCACGATTCGACCAGTCTGGGGCTGGGCCTGTACATCGCGCAGCAGATCGTCAGTGCCCACGGAGGCACGATCGACGTGCGATCCTCCGCCGAAGCCGGCACGCTGTTCACGGTGCGACTCCCGCGCTGAAGACCCGCGTCGCACCTCGGCGCAGCAGTCAGATCGGGCGCGTACTCAGCAACTCCCTGACCCGCTCGCACAGCGCGGCGCGGTTCACGGGCTTCGTGAGGTATGCTTCAGCCCCCGCGAGCAGGCCATGCGCCCTCGAGTTGCGATCGTCCAGCGCGGAAAGCATCACGATGGGAATGTGGCGCGTGGCCGGATTCTCCTTGATGCGCGTCGCGACCTGATACCCCGTCATGCCGGGCATCATGACGTCGAGCACCACCAGGTCGGGAGCATGATGCGACACGGCCTCCAGCGCAGCCTCCCCGCTTCCGGCCGTCAGGAGCTGATAGCCTTCCGGCTCCAGCATGACTTCGAGCAACTGGACGTTCATGCGCTCGTCGTCCACGATCAGCACGCGCGCGCGACGCGCGCCACCGGGCGACGATGTCACGCGCGGGCCAGGTGATCGGCGATCGTCGCCAGGAATTCGGCGTACCGCATGGGCTTCGCGATGTAGCCATCGCATCCCGCGGCGCGAATGCGCTGCTCGTCGCCCTTCATGGCCAGCGCGGTCAGCGCGATCACAGGAATGTGGCGCGTGGCGTCGTCGCGCTTGAGCAGCATGGTGGCCTCGAGACCATCCATGCCCGGAAGCTGGATATCCATCAGGATGAGATCGGGTTGTTCGGTTCGCGCCAGCACGAAGCCTGCCTCGGCGTCCACCGCGGTCAGGACGCCGTGGCCAGCCGACTCCAGAAGATATGTCGCGAGGCGCAGGTTGGCCGGATTGTCCTCGATGATCAGTACATTCGCCATGTCAGAGCGCGGCCATCCGTCCGGCCATGGCACGCCGCACCTCCGCCTTCAGGCGGGCCTCCGTGAAGTCTCCCTGTTCGATGACGCTCGACACGAATCCGTTGAGTCGCGCGCGTTGCGCGTCGCCGAGCAATCCGGCCGTGAGAACGACGATCGGGATGTTCGCCGTTCTGGCATCGCGGGACAGCGCGTCCACGACATCGAATCCGTTCACGTCGCGGATCATCAGGTCCAGGATGATCAGGTCCGGTGAGCGCGTCCGTGCCAGTTCCGCCGCGTGTTCCCCGTCGTGCGCCCGGGTGACGGTCGTGGCGATACCGTCCAGCGCCGCGGTGATGATCGCGATCGATGCGGGATCATCGTCGATCACGAGCACCTCGAGCGCCTGACCCTGCGGGCGATACAGCAGCCCGAGATCGGTCAGCGACTCGGAGAGCTCGTGCCGCGAGATGGGCTTCTGTACCACCGCGGCCGCGCCCAGCGCGAATCCCTTGTACCGCTCACCGACGATGGAGATGATGACGACCGGGATGCGCTTGAGATCCGGGAGCTGCTTGAGCCGACTAAGCACCTCCCACCCGTCCATCTCCTTCAGCATGATGTCGAGCGTGATCAGCGCCAGCGGCTGCTGCCCGGCGAGCACCAGTGCCTCCTCGCCCGACGTGGCGTGAATCACGGTGAAGCCCTCCGCTTCGAGCTGCACACGGACGAGCTGCGCAGACTTGTCGTCATCCTCGACGACGAGCGCGGTCCGCTGCAATTCCGGAGTCCTGCGTCGCTCCACCGGTAACGGCACGCCGAACCTGACGACATGGTCGGTTGGCACCCGGAAAGGGAGCCAGACGGTGAAGCACGACCCCACGCCGACCGTACTCTCCACGCCCACCGAGCCGCCGTGCAGCGACGCGAGCTGCTTCACCATCGCCAGGCCCAGTCCCGTTCCCTCGAACTTGCGCGAGAGTCCGCTGTCGATCTGGCTGAACGGCTTGAACAGGCGTTCGAGTGCCTCGGGGGCAATGCCGATACCCGTGTCGCGCACACTGATCTCGAGGAACTCGGTGACACCATCGATATCGGTCGCGATGGAGGGATCGGTCATCGAGGCTCGCTGCGCGTCGACCGCGTCACGCGACACGCGCCGCGCGCGCAGGGTGACCTCACCGCCT
>JANLTI010000225.1:0-25390 GCA_031362845.1 Gemmatimonadaceae bacterium
CCCGCGTCCTCACCGCGCGATGCGGCGGCCGCCGCACCGCGGCTGCAGTCGATCCTGGATGCCGTTCCTGGTTCCTGATGACCGGACTGATCGAGAGGCTCTGGTACGGTGAAGGCCACCGCGCGCGTCTCGCGCGAGCGGCGCTTGCGCCGATGGAGTGGGGGTACGGATGCGGCGTCGCGGTTCGCAATGCGATGTACGATCATGCGATCATCCGCTCGCACCCGCCGACCATTCCGGTGCTGAGCCTCGGCAATCTCAGCGTTGGCGGCACGGGAAAGACGCCGGTCGCCGCGTGGGCCGCGTCGAAGCTTGCGGCTCGCGGTGCGCGACCCGCGGTCGTGCTGCGGGGCTACGGCGATGATGAGCCGCTCGTGCACGCGGCGCTGAATCCCGGCATCATCGTGGTGGCCGACCCCGATCGCGTGCGAGGAGTGGAGCACGCGCACCGATCGGGTGCGGACTGCGCGATTCTCGATGACGGCTTCCAGCATCGACGCATCCGGCGCGCCGCCGATTGGGTGCTCGTCGCGGCGGAGCACTGGCGCGTCGGGCTGCGCACGCTGCCCGCCGGTCCACTGCGCGAATCGGCGAGCGCCCTGCGGCGGGCCGACGTCCTCATCGTGACGCGCAAGGACGCCACGTCGGCGCGAGCCGACGAAGTGCTTGCCCAGCTCGCACCGTCGCTTCGTGATGGGGCACAGGTGGCGGCATGTCACCTCGCACCCGACGGACTCGTCGGGGTCGGTACCGGAGCGCGTGAGCCGCTGCAGTGGCTGCAGGACCGTCGCCTGCTCGCGGTCGCTGCCGTCGGCGCGCCGGCGTCGTTCTTCGCGCAGCTCGCGTCTGCGGGCGCGATGCTGGACTGTCACGCCTATCCCGATCACCACGCGTTCGACGCACACGACGTCGCTCGCCTCGCGCGCGCGAGCGCAGGTCGTGACGGCGTCGTGTGCACGCTGAAGGACGCCGTGAAGCTCGGTCCCCTCTGGCCTCCCTCGGCGCCAGCCTTGTGGTATGTTTCGCAGCATGTCGTGTTCGAGCGCGGTGGGATGGCGCTCGACGCATCACTGAGCGCCATCTTCGCGGCGCGCGTCGCCGCTCCCTCAACTGCCGGCACCGCCGGTCCGAGCTCTTTCGCCCATGGCCACCGACCTTCGACTGCCGACCGATAGAATCGTCATGCCGGACAAGGACCGCTTCCTGAACGAGGAGAATCCGTTCGAGGCGATGATGTCACGATTCGATCGGGCCGCGCAGCTCCTCGATCTCGAACCGGGGTTGTACAAGGTGCTCCGGCATCCGGAAAAGCAGATCATCGTGTCCGTGCCGGTGATGATGGACAACGGCGAAGTCGAGGTCTATACCGGATACCGCGTGCTCTACAACACCTCCCGCGGGCCGGCGAAGGGTGGCATCCGGTTCGACATGCAGGTCAATCTCGACGAGGTACAGGCGCTCGCCGCCTGGATGACCTGGAAGTGCGCGGTCGTGAATCTTCCGTTCGGCGGCGCCAAGGGCGGCGTCATCTGCGATCCGCTCAAGATGAGCGCCGGAGAACTCGAGCGGCTCACACGCCGGTACACCGCGGCCATCATCCACACGCTTGGTCCTGACTCGGACGTGCCCGCGCCGGACGTCAACACGAATGAGCGGGTGATGGCGTGGATCATGGATACCTACTCCATGCATGTGCGACACACCGTCACCGCCGTCGTCACCGGGAAGCCGGTGGAGATGGGCGGGTCGCTCGGCCGTCGTGAGGCCACGGGGCGGGGCTGCATGATCGTCACGAAGCAGGCGCTGAAGCACCTCGGGATGAAGGTGAAGGGGACGACGCTCGCGGTGCAGGGGTTCGGCAACGTGGGCTCCGTCGCGGCCGATCTCCTCGCGAAGGAAGGCTGCATCGTCCGTGGCATCAGCGACCGGACGGGCGCCTACTGGAATGCCAAGGGCATCGACATCCCGCAGGCAATCCAGTACGTGCAGGAGCACCGCACGCTCGAAGGGTTCTCGGGCGGGTCGCCGATCACCAACGAGGAGCTGCTCACGGCCGACGTGGACGTGCTGCTGCCCGCCGCGCTCGAGAACGTGATCACGAGCAAGAACGCCGGGAAGATTCGCGCGAAGATCATCTGTGAAGGTGCGAATGGACCCACCACCGCCGGCGCCGACTCCATCCTGGCGGAGAAGGAGATCTTCGTGATTCCCGACATCCTGGCCAACGCGGGCGGCGTGACGGTGTCGTACTTCGAGTGGGTGCAGGATCGAGGCGGATACTTCTGGTCGGAGGAGTCGGTGAACGAGCGCCTCACCGACATCATGACGCGCAGTTTCGGCGACGTGCTGAAGCTCTCGGTGCAGCACAAGGTGGACATGCGCACCGCCGCGTACATGCTGGCGATCAGCCGGGTGGCGACCGTTCATCGGTTGCGTGGGATCTACGCGTAGCCACGAGTGCGACTCGTGGTGGCCGTCGTGGGGAAGCCACGTGACCAGCACCTCGCGGCGGCGATTGCCGAGTACGAGAGCCGGGCGGCGCGGTATTGGCCGCTCGAGGTATGCGAGGTGCGCGAGGCGAGTGGGCGCGGCGTGGCGGTTTCCGACGCGCGCGCGCGCGAGGGCGCTCGGCTCCTCGAGCGCCTGCCCCCGGGCGCGCTGGTCGTCGCCTGTGACGAACGCGGTGAGCGACTCGCGTCGAGCGAGTTCGCCACGATCCTGTCGGCGCAGCGTGATCACGCCCGGGACGTGGCCTTCGTGATCGGCGGTGCGTTCGGCTTGAGCGACGACGTGCGCCAGCACGCGGCGCGCACGATCCAGATGGCGCCATGGACGCTCCCGCACGAGATGGCCCGCCTCGTTCTGGCGGAGCAGCTCTACAGGGCCGGCACGATCGTGCGCGGCGAACCCTACCACAAGGCATGAGCACGATGGACGGCGCATCCGGCGTGCGCGCCCGTGCCTGACGACTGGTTCGAGGACTGGTTCGGCGCGGAGTATCTCGCGTTGTACGAGCATCGGGACCATCACGAAGCACGCGAAGTCGTGTCGCTCATGGCGCATCGAATGGGCGCAACGATGGACGCGCCGGTGCTGGACCTGGCCTGCGGCGCAGGGCGACACCAACGCATGCTGTGCGAGCGGGGCTGGTGGACCGTGGGACTCGATCTCTCCCCCTCGCTGCTGCGCGCCGCCCGCGCCGAGGATCGCACCGCGCCACTGGTGCGCGCGGACATGCGGGAGTTGCCATTTGCCGACCGCAGCTTCGCGCTCGTCGTCAACCTGTTCACCAGCTTCGGGTATTTCCGCGAGGATGCGCAGCACCTTCGCGTCCTGGTCGACGTGGCGAGAGTCGTTCGGCCGGGCGGCTGGTTCGTGCTCGATTATCTTCACGCGGACGAGGTGCGCCGGTCGCTGGTGCCTCGCGACGAGCGAACGATCGGCACCTTGACCGTGGAGCAGGAGCGCGAGATCTCGGCCGACGGGCGATTCGTGCGAAAGACCATCACCATTGGAGAGCTGGGGCGAACCTTCGTGGAACGGGTCCGGTTGTTCGAGCCCTCTGAGCTCGTGGCGCTGTGTACGCAGGCGGGCTTCATGGTCGAGGCCGTGCTCGGCGACTATGATGGCACGGCCATGCGGCCCGATGCCCCACGCACCATCGTCTTCGCCCGTCGTCCGTGACCGACGTTCAGATCATCACGCAGCCGCTCGGCGGATCACGCCTGTCCCTGCTGCTGCAGCGAGATGACGCGCCCGTTGCGTGGACCGGGGTGCGACCTCGCTCGATGGACGATTGGCGAGCGCTCGCCCGCGCGCGGGCGAGTGAAGCCGGCTGGTCTGACCGATGGCACGCGCTGCTGCCCGCCATCATGCCGACTGGTGCCGCCGAGGAGCGGCTCGAGCGGGTGCGCCGGCGGGGCGGCGTGGTCATCACGACGGGGCAGCAGCCGGGTCTCTTCGGGGGGCCCCTGTACACCTGGAGCAAGGCGATGAGCGCGCTCGCCCTGGCTGACGCGCTCGAGGTGCGCACCGGCATCCCGACGGCCGCGGTATTCTGGGCCGCGACGGACGACGCGGACTTCGCCGAAGCTGCCGCCACGATGGTTGCCCGATCCGGCGGTGTGGACGAGCTGCGGGCAGCGCTCGTGCCCGCGCCCGGCACGCCGATGTCGCGGGCCCTGTTGGGCGACCTTCGCGACGTCACGCGTCGCCTGGAGGAGGCCAGCGGGAGTGGCGCCGACCCGCGCGCGTATCTCGCGGCCGCTGAGGCGTATGGTGACCCGGGGCGCAGCCATGGCGAGGCATTCGTGGCGTTGTTGCGCACGCTGCTGGCGCCACTCGGCATGCCGGTGCTCGATGCGTCGCACGACGCCGTGTGCGTGGCGGGCGAGGCGACGATCCGAATGGCACTCGATCGGGCGTCGGATATTGCGACGGCGCTGTCCAGGCGCGCGAGCGAGATCCGCGCGGCCGGTCTCGACCCGCAGGTGGACGATGTGCCGGGACTCACGCTGGTCTTCGCGCGCGAGGGCAACGGCAAGCGGCGCCTGGCGATCGCGGAATCGGCCGCGCCGCACGACGGGCTCACACCCAACGTGCTGCTTCGACCGATCGTCGAGCGAGCGATCCTGCCGACGGTCGCCTATGTCGCGGGACCCGGCGAGCTGGCGTACTTCGCGCAGGTCACCGCCGTGGCGGCGGCCATGGATGTACCGAGTCCTGTGGTCGTGCCGCGCTGGTCATGCACCATTGTCGAGCCGCGCGTGCAGTCGCTGCTCGAGCGCGTCGGTATCACGATCTCCGACCTCGACGACGCTGGCGCCGTGGAAGGGCGACTCGCGCGCGCCGCGATGCGCGACGATACGCGCCGCGCCTTCGAGGAGATGCGTTCGGCCATCGCGTCGCTGCCCGTCGGCGTGGGTGTCGAAAGCGAGGCGCTGGGATTGGCGTCCGCCGTGGAAGGTGCGACCCGTTCACTGCAGCATCGCCTCGACCGGCTGGACCGCCGCATCGTCGCGGCGATCAAGCGGCGCGAGGCGGCGCGCATGCACGATGTCGCCACCCTGCGCGGTGCGCTGCGACCCAACGGCGGGCAACAGGAGCGTATCCTCAACGCGATCCCGTTGCTCACCAGACACGGCTGCGATCTGCTGGCGGACATGTGCCGGACCGCAGGTTCGCACGCTGCCCTGCTCATGGACTCCGCGCTCGACGCGCACTCACCGGGAACTTCCACGTGACTCCTCCTGTGCAGCCGCCGTCCGCGCGCAGCTCCGGCCGCAACTCGGCGCTCATTGCGGCCGGCATCTTTCTCTCACGGCTGCTCGGACTGCTGCGACAGAGCCTGATCGCGAAATACCTCGGGGCTGGTCTCGTGTCGGACGCATTCAACGGCGCGTTCAAGCTGACGAACTTCCTGCAGAACCTGTTCGGAGAAGGCGCGCTCTCCGCGTCGTTCATACCGGTATACGCGTCGGCGCTGTCTCGCGGTGATGAACGGGAGGCTGATCGCATCGCCGGCGCCGTGGCCGCCATTCTCGCACTCGTCACCGCGCTCATCGTCGCGCTCGGCATCGTGCTCGCGCCGTTCGTGGTGGAGCTCGTGGTTGGTGGGTTCACCGGCGAGAAGCTGGCGCTGGCGATTCGCCTCACCCGGATCCTTTTTCCGGGTGCTGGCATCTTCGTCATGAGTGCGTGGTGTCTCGGCATCCTGAACAGCCACCGCCGGTTCTTCCTCTCCTACGCGGCGCCCGTATTCTGGAACGTGGCGATGATCGCCGCGCTGCTGTTCTACGGTCCGCGCCGAGGCGAAGTCGATCTCGCCGTCATGCTGGCGTGGGCGTCGGTGCTCGGCGCCGCCCTGCAGATGGGAGTACAGCTTCCGTCGGTGTTCAGGCTGCTGCGGCATCCGCGTTTCCGCCCGGACGTCGCGTTCGCTCCGGTCCGGGAGGTGGTGCGCAACTTCGTGCCGGCCTTCGTCAGCCGCGGTGTGGTGCAGCTCAGCGCGTTCATCGACACGCGCCTGGCGAGTCACATCGCAGCCGACGGCGTGGTGACACTGCTCCAGAACGCGCAGACGATCTACATGTTGCCGATCAGCCTCTTCGGGATGTCCGTGTCGGCAGCCGAGTTGCCGGAGATGTCCCGGGACAGTGGAGACGGCGCGGAGGCGTTCGCCCGCGTGCGCGCACGCCTGAACGCGGCACTGCCGCGCGTCGCCTTCTTCGTCGTTCCGTCGGCCATCGGGTTTCTGGTGCTCGGCGAAGCCATCGCCGGCGTGCTGCTGGAGCACGGAAAGTTCACGCGAGCCGACACCATCCGGACCTGGGCCATTCTCGCCGGTTCGGCCATAGGGCTGCTGGCGAGTGCGCTCGGCCGATTGTATTCCTCGACGTTCTACGCGCTGCGCGATACCAGGACGCCGCTCTGGTTCGCCGTCGCGCGCATCGTGATTGCGGCGGTACTCGGCTACCTCCTCGCGTTTCCAGTGCCGCGGGTGCTCGGCCTTCCGGCATGGACGGGCGCGGTGGGCCTCTCCATCTCGTCGGGTCTCTCCGGATGGGTGGAGTTTCTGCTGCTCAAGCGGGCGTTGAGCGCGCGCATCGGTCACACGGGGATCCCGCTGGCGGTACTCACGCGCCTGTGGGGCGCCGGAGTACTGGGCGCCGCGGGCGGATGGGGTGCCATGTACCTGCTGGGTGGACGGCATCAGACGCTACGCGGAACGATCGCGCTGCTCGTGTTCGCCCTGATCTACGGTGCGGTGACCCTGGCGTTCGGCGTGCCCGAAGCGCGCGCGCTCGCGGGCCGACTGCGACGTCGCTGAGGCGAACGCGGGCCTGCCCGGCGGGGTATTATTCCTCATGCCCGTCGCGCAGTCGATCCTCGACAAGGTGCCCCACCTCCCCGAGTCGCCAGGCGTCTATCTCTGGAAGGATGCCGGTGGACACGTGCTCTACGTGGGAAAGGCGAAGCGACTCCGATCGCGCGTCCGGAGTTACGTCACGAGCGACCATCGCGAGAGCGTCAAGACGCGCGCGTTGATGCTGCAGGCCTGCGCGCTCGACACGATCCTCGTCCCGACGGAAGCGCACGCGCTCGTGCTCGAGGCCAACCTGATCAAGGAGTACAAGCCGCGCTTCAACATCGCGTTGCGCGATGACAAGTCGTATCCGTACATCAAGGTGACGGTGCAGGAGCCGTTTCCCCGGGTGTGGGTGACGCGACGGTTGCAGAACGATGGGGCGCGCTACTTCGGCCCGTACACCGATGTAGGCGCGATGCGCCGGGCGCTCGATGTGGTCAAGCGGCTCTTCACGGTGCGCTCGTGCAACTACGACATGCCCGCGCAGATGCCCGAGCGCCCGTGCCTCGACTACCACATCGGGCGGTGCAAGGCGCCATGCGTGCTCGCGCAGTCGCAGGCCGAGTACGGCGCGATGATCGACGAGGTGGTCGACTTCCTCGGCGGGCGTCCGGACGAAGTCGTCCGAAAGGTCAGGGAGCGGATGGAGCTCGCGGCCGCGTCGCTCGACTTCGAGCGGGCCGCGCAGTTTCGAGACGCCCTCGCGCATCTCGAGACGATGGGCGAACCGACGATCGTGATGGAGGTGGAGGGAGGCGATCGGGACGTGATCGGGTATGCGCGCGATGGCGACGATGCGGTCATCGCGCTCATGCGCATTCGCGGGGGCCGGCTCCTGGCGCGCGACCATCAGTTCGTCACGAACGTGGATGGCGAAGTCGATGCTGATGTCCTGGAGACGTACCTGGCAGGCCCGTATCGCCTGCTGGAAGAGCGTGCGCACGAGCTGATCCTGCCCTTCGACGTCGCGGAGCGCTCGGTGCTCGAGGAGTCGCTGGAGCGAACGCGGATTCACGTTCCGCAGCGAGGTCCGCGTCGCGACCTCATCGAGCATGCGCAGCAGAACGCCCGGCATCTGCTCGAGGAAGCACGCCTGACGGGCGACGACCCGGCGAGCGACGAGCGCGCAGGCGATCCGGTCTACGAGCTTCAGCGGCAGCTGGGACTCGCCACCGTGCCGCGCGCCTTCGTCTGCTTCGACATCTCGCACGCACAGGGCACCGACACCGTGGCGTCCATGGTCTGGTTCCAGAACGGCCGCCCGTATCGGAACGAGTACCGCAAGTTCAAGGTGCGCACGGTGCAGGGCATCGACGATTTCGCGTCGATGCACGAGGTCGTGGACCGTTATTTCACGCGGCGCGTCGCAGAGGAGAAGCCGCTGCCCGATCTCGTCGTCATCGATGGCGGCAAGGGCCAGCTCAATGCGGCGGCCGACGCGTTGCGTGCGCTTGGCCTGGCAGCGCTGCCCATCGTCAGCCTCGCCAAGCGCGAAGAGGAGATCTTCGTCCTGGGACGCAGTGACTCCATCCGACTCTCCAGACGATCGCCGTCGCTGCGCATGCTGCAGCAGGCGCGAGACGAAGCGCATCGCTTCGCGATCACGTTCCAGCGCAAGCGGCGCTCCGTCCGAACCATCACATCCGAGCTGCTCCGCATTCCCGGCATCGGCGACAACCGGCGCCGACTGTTGCTCACGACTTTCGGCAGCGTCCAGGCGATTCGCGACGCCACGGCCGAGCAGATCGCGGCCGTTCCGGGTTTTTCCGTGCGCGGGGCTCGTCGCGTGCTCGACGCCCTTCGAGCGAGCGATGTCACCGCAGCTCCGCTGCCGGCAGCCGACGAGATCGTCGCAGGCGAGCCGGTCGTGCCCGACCCCGTCGCACTCTCCCCAACTTCCGACCCCGACGATTCGTGAGCGAATGGCATCTCGACTGCTCGGCGTGCGATCATGCGCAGCCGGGCGACACACTGGCGTCCATCTGTCCGGCGTGCGGACAACCGCTCCTCGTGCACTACGACTCGCCGTGGCCCGATCGCAACCTCATCTCGACACGCTGGGATATGTGGCGCTATGCCGCCGTCCTGCCGTTGCGCAGCGGTGAGCAACCGGTAGCGCTGGGCGAAGGTGCAACACCCATGCACGACGTTCCCGCACTCGCCCGCGAGCTCGGAATCGCCCGGCTCTGGGTGAAGGACGAAGGGCTCAACCCCACCGGGTCGTTCAAGGCACGCGGCATGAGCGCCGCGGTGACACGCGCCCGGGCGTTGCGTGTGCCCGGATTCGTGGTGCCGACCGCGGGAAATGCTGGCGCCGCGTTGGCCGCGTACGGCGCCGCGGCCGGCATCCCGGTGCGCGTCTATGCGCCCGCCACCACGCCCGCACCGATACTGGCGACGATCCGCGCCCTCGGTGCCGACCTGCAGCTCGTGGACGGGCACATCGGCGATGCGGGGAAGCAGTCTCGCGCGTTCGCCGCCGAGCACGGCTATTTCGATGTCTCCACGCTGCGAGAGCCCTATCGGATCGAAGGGAAGAAAACGATGGGACTGGAGCTCGCCGAGCAGCTCGGTTGGACCTTGCCGACGCACGTGATTTATCCGACGGGCGGAGGCACGGGACTCATCGGCATGTGGAAGGTGTTCCGCGAGATGCACGATGGCGGCTGGCTCGCGCGCGACGTGCACATGCCGCGCATGGTGGTCGCGCAGGCGGACGGATGCGCCCCAATGGTTCGGGCATTTCACGAGCGGGCGGACCGCGCCACCCCCTGGGAGAATCCGCAGACCCATGCGAGTGGGCTCCGCGTGCCGGGACCGCTCGGCGACCGACTCATTCTGCGCGCGCTCTACGAGAGCGGAGGCGATGCCGCCTCGGTCGGCGAACAGGCGATTCGCGACGGCACGATGCGACTGAGCCTGGCGTCCGGCGTCGACGCCGCACCCGAGGGGGGATGCGCACTCGCCGTCCTCGAATTGCTCGTGCGTGCCGGTCGCATTGGGCCGGATGCCGAGGTGGTCCTGTTCAACACGGGGAGCGGCGCCTCGTATCGCTTCTGACACGCGGTGCGCGGCCGATCGGCGTCCATCCCTCACGAGCACGATGGCCGGCCATACGTGGCCTCCTTAATGCATTTACAGCGGCGTCTCAGCGCAGCGGTGTCCGTTTGATCACTTCCTACCTCCTGGCGACCGTCGCTGACGTGCGCATTGCCATTCCGGTCTCCGTCGTGGAAGAGATCGTTCGTGCTGTCGCGCTCACGCCGCTACCGTCCGCCCCAGCGATCATCGAAGGGGCGATCAACGTACGCGGTGCGCTCTTGCCGGTCATCGATCTTCGCGTGCGGCTTGGCCTGCCGCGTCGCCCCATCGAACCGTCGGATTTTCTCATCGTGCTGCGATTGCCCACTCGGCGTGCCGTCATCCGTGTCGACGACACGGACGACGTGGCGCCGATCGATGACGAGATGATCGCGGTACCCTCATCGCTCAGTGCATCGCTCGCGGGTACAACGGTGCTCGCCGGAGTGGCTGCGACGGCCGACGGTGCGCTCGTGATCTACGACGCGGCGGCATTTCTCTCGCAGTCCGAGCTGGAGGCGACGGAAGAGGCGCTTTCGCCGTCGTCGTGATGTCGGCACAACGAGGCGAGCGATCGGTCGCTCGCGACCCGGAGACGCTCCTCAGCGGTTGGTCGGACCCGGAGTTCGCTCGCGTCGCCAACGTGGCGACGGCCGTCGCGGGACTCGTGTTTTCCGTCAGCCGCCAACCCTCGGCGGAGACGGCGATGCGTCGCGTCATGCACGCGTATCACCTTCGCACGCCCGTGGATCTGTACGGCGCAGTGACGGTGGCCGGCGAGGTGCGCGATGCGCTGCTGGCCGAACTCACCGTGGGCGAGAGCTATTTTTTCCGGGACGAGGGGCAGCTGTCCCTGCTCGAACGCGAGATTCTTCCTGCATGGCGCGCCGACTCGCCTGATGCGCCGCGGCGCATCTGGTGCGCCGGATGCGCGTCCGGGGAGGAACCGTACACGCTGGCGATTCTGTTGCGCGAACTTGGCTGGCGATCGTCGATCGCTCTGCTCGGCACGGACATCGCCCTGCCGCGCCTGGCAGCAGCACGCCGCGGTCGCTACACGAAATGGGCGCTCCGCGGAATGGAGGAGAGACGGCTCGCCCGCTGGTTCAGTCGCCGCGGCCCGCACTTCCTTCTCGCCGACGACATCCTGCGCGCCGCGGAGTTCCGCCACCTCAACCTCGCATCGGATACATACCCTTCACTCGATACGGCGACGTCGGATCAGGATCTCATCCTGTGCCGCAACGTGCTCATCTACTTCGATCTGGACACGGTCGCGGCGATCGCTGACCGGCTGCTGCGAGCGCTGCGACCAACGGGGTGGCTGGTACTCGGTGCGTCCGATCCACCGCTCGCCGATCTGGTGCAGTGTGAGGTGGTGATGACGGCCGCAGGCACGGCCTACCGGCCGTATGACCGGTCGCGCGTTGCATCGCGAGGAGATCGGTGGGCGTCCGCATCCGGGACGCCCTCGGGACGCGGGCCTGTTCTCGGGTCCGCGAATGCGGGGATGCCTGGATGGGCGGACGCGCCAGCTGGAGACGTGTCGATCGCAGCGTCGCCCATGCCAACGCCTGCACCAGACCGCGAAATGGCGGATGCGGTGGTCCCGGACGAATCCGCGGCGGACGCGTATGCGCGTGGAGACTACGAGCGCGCCGCAGGCTTGGCGGAGAATGCGGTGCGTCTCGATCCGGATGACGTGACGGCGTGGATCGTCGGCGTCCGATCGGCGGCCAATGCCGGTCAGCTCACCGAGGCGGGAGACATCTGCGCGCGGGCGATCGATCGCCACCGTCTCGTGCCGGAGCTGCACTACCTGCACGGAATGCTGCAGGTCGAGGCCGGGCGCCACGCCGATGGCGCGCGTGATGCACGACGCGCCCTGTATCTTGATCGCACGCTCGTCGTCGGCCATCTGCTCCTCGGCACGGCGCTCACGAATCTCGGCGATCGCTCCGGCGCGCAACGCGCCGTCCAGAACGCGGCGGATCTGCTCGCCGACCATCCCGACACGATCATGTTGACGGCAGGCGACGGGGTTCCGATTGCGCGCCTCCGGCAGATCGCCCAGCAGCAGCTGCGCGCATTGACGGACGACGGCGAGCGATGATCGACAACGCGGAGCTGCTGCGTCGTCGCGCACGAGCGCTGGCGCGGGTCGACGTCGTCACGGGTGAGGCTGCCCTTGCCGACCAGATGCACCTGCTCCTCGTGTCGGTGGACGGCGAGCGGATGGCACTTCCCGTCGACCGGATCGCGGCGATCAGTCGCGCCAGCGTGCCGGCACCGCTCCCGCGCGCTGTCGCACCGGTGTACGGTGTGGCCGTGTGGCGAGGTCGGCCCCTCACCGTCTTCAGCCTCGGCGTCGGGGAGCCGGTGGTCGGTCCCGACTCACGATTCGTCGTGCTTGGCGATGCTCGCCGGGCTGATGTAGCGCTGTTGGTGGACGAGGTGGACGACGTGTGCGTCGTCGCACGCGGATCCCTGACGGCGGCCAGCCCCAGCACGCGACGTGTGGCGTTCCTCGGAATCACCGGAGACGCCGTACTCGTTGTTGACGCGGCGTCGCTCGTGCGCGACCGTCGTGATGCACTGCAGCATTCCCCTGACAGCTCGAGGACCGCATGACCTGGACGATCGCACGACGGATCACACTTGCCCTGGCGATCGAGCTGGGTCTCGTAGCGGTGATCGCCCTGATTGGATCATCCGCACTCGCGAAGACGGCCGCCGCCTACGAACAGGCGATGGCACTCCGTCGCGGAACCGTCGGTCCGGCGATGCGCGCCGAATCCGAGATCCGCGGCGCGAACATCGCGCAGTTGCGGTTCATGGTGGAGGGGAGTGAACGCTACCTCCCCGTGCGCGACAGCATGGTGGGTATCGCGCGCGGACTGGTGGCGTCGCTGCAGCGTGACGTCACCAGCCCGGAGGAGCGGGAGCGGTGGCGCGTCACGGATGGCATGCTCACCACCTGGATCCAGGAAATGACCGCCGTGTCGCAGGCCCAGCGTGCTGGCCGGCGTGAGGATGCGTTGCGACTCCGCGAGACGCGCGTGGAGCCGCATCAGCGAGCGCTCGACTCGATCGTGCGGGTCGCAGTGCTCGAGGCCACGACACGAGGCGATGCCGTCGCAGCCGTCGGCAAGGCGAGCGCGGACGGCGCGCGCGGAACGGTGCTGACGGCCATGCTGGCCGCGCTCGTCATCGGGGGGCTCGCGGCATGGCTCCTCAGCCGCGCGATCACGCGCCCGCTGCAGGAAACCGCGAGCGTCATTGCGAGCAGCACCGCAGACATCCTGGCGGCGACGACCCAGCAGGCGGCCGGGACGAATGAATCCATGGCGGCGGTCACCGAGACGGTCGCGACGGTGGATGAGGTCGCACAAACCGCAGCGCAGTCTGCACAGCGAGTCCGCTACGTCGCCGAGGCGGCGCAGCGCGCGTCGGACACCGGTCGTGCGGGCAAACAGGCCGTGGAGGACTCGATCAGCGGCATGCAGGTGCTGCAGACGCAGGTCGAGGCGATGGCGAGCAGCATCGTGGCGCTGGCACAGCAGGCGCAGGCCATTGGCGAAATCACGACCGCCGTGAGCGACATCGCCGAACAGACAAAGCTGCTGGCGCTCAACGCGGCGGTCGAGGCGACACGCGCCGGCGAGCATGGTCGTGGCTTCGCCCTCGTCGCCGCGGAGATCAAGACGCTCGCGGGCGAGGCGAAGGAGTCCACGGGTCAGGTGCGACGCCTGCTCGCCGAGATTCAGCGCGCCACGAGTGCAGCGGTGATGTCGACGGAGCAGGGCACCAAGCAGACCGACGCAACGGTGAAGCAGGTCAAGCAGGCGGGTGTGCTCCTCGCACAACTCGCGGTCGTCGTGGACGATTCTGCGCAGGCGGCGGCCCAGATCGGGGCGTCGGCAGGGCAGCAGGCGCTCGGCATGGATCAGATTCGGCAGGCCATCGGCAACATTCACGAGGCCACGCACCAGAGTCTCGCGGCAACCAGGCAGTCGGAACAGGCGGCGCAGAACCTGAACGAGCTGGGTACGCGGCTCGTCGATCTCGTGGGCGCGCGCAAACGCACATGACGATGTCCGATGTCCGGTGATGCGCTCGCGGTTCGGCTGCTCGCCATTTTCGTCGAGGAGCTCGACGAGCAGGTCGTGCAGATGGGGAATGATCTCGCCGCGCTCGGGCGGACGCCGGGCGATGCGGAGCGTCTCCGTTCGATCTTTCGCGTCATGCACACCCTGAAGGGAGCGTCGCGAGCAGCGGGCGTTCCGCTCATCGAGCAACTGTGTCACGTACTCGAGAGCGGCCTGGCCCACGCGAAGGAACGCTCGACGCCACTCACGCCGACCCAGCTCTCATTGCTCGTCGAGTCGGTCGACGCGCTCGCCGACGCGCGCGAGCGTCTTGCCGCCGGTTTGCCGGTGGCCGGCGCCACACTTGCCTCGCTGATCCAGCGCGCGCGCAGCGGAGCAGGGGCCGGGCGCCCGGATCCCGAGCCACGTGCGCGCACCCTTCCGCCGCCGCCGTCTCCTCCAGCTCGATCGCGAGACGCCGCCACGCCGCCGGACGCCCCGCCGCCGTCGCCCGCACCGGCCCCGCTGCCCACCGACGCGAGTGCGCCGCGGGACGAATCCATGCGGATCAGTGTCAGTAACGTCGAGGCGATTGCGTCGGCCACCGGTGAGCTGGCCGTGCTCGCCTCGTGCCTCGCCGACCACGCCGGCGACATGGCCACCCTGCGGGTTCGTCTGCGCGAGCAGCTGCCGCGTCTCTCACCCGAAGACGCGCGAATCGTCGACGGCGCGTTCGCGGCACTGGTGCGACGTGCCGGTGCAGACGCGCGAGCGCTCGACGCCATCCACGGGCGGCTCGACGACGCCGTGCGCCACGTCCGCCAGCGACCCCTGCGCGAGCTCACCGACGTCGTGGAGCGCGTCGCGCGCGACATTGCGCGTGAGCTCGAGAAGCAGGTGCGGGTCACGACGACGGGAAGCGCGATCGAAGCGGATCGCGTCGTCCTCGAGGCGCTGCGCGAGCCGTTGTTGCATCTCGTGCGCAATGCGGTCGATCACGGGCTCGAATCGCCCGCGGGACGACGCGCCGTGGGCAAGCCGGAGCAGGGTGAAATCACCATTCACGCCAGCCTGCGGGGCGACCGACTCCGGCTGCTGTTCGGCGATGACGGTGCCGGTCTCGATGCCGCCTCCATTCGACGCCGGTCGCAATTCCGGCCGGGCGCGCCGCTGCCTGCCGATGCCGATGAGCTGCTGCGCGTCATCTTCGACGACGGATTCTCCACTCGCGATTCGGCGACGACCCTGTCTGGACGGGGCGTCGGACTGAGCATCGTGCGCGTGGCGATCGAACGACTCGGTGGCACCGTCGACGTGACGTCGGCGACGGGCCAGGGCATGACGTTCGTGCTCGACGTGCCGCTCAGCGTCGCCACGATGCGTGCGCTCCTCGTGCGGGTGGGCGACGTGACGATCGCACTGCCGAGCGCGTTCGTCTCGCGCGTCCAGCGCGTGCCGGTGTCGGCGCTCGCGCGGGTCGACGGACGCGACATGCTCGTGACGGCCGGCGCGCCCATGCCGATCGTGGCGCTCGCGACGCTGCTCGGCCCCCCGTATCGCGCCGGGCCGTGGGCTGAGCATCTCCAGGTGGTGATTCTCGAGGTTGCCGCGCAGCGAATTGCCATCACAGCCGATGATCTGCTCGACGAACGCGAGTTGGTGTTGCGTCCACTCGATCACGTGAACGCGGAGTCCGCGGTCGCGACCGTCGGCTCGGCCATCATCGGCGCGGGAGACGTCGTGCTGGTGTTGAGCGTACCGGCGCTGGTCACGTTGACGATGCACCGGGCGAGTGGTGTGGCACCGAGCGCGCTCCCCCGCGGTCGGCCCCTCGCCGTCAGGCCGCTCGTGCTCGTGGTGGACGACTCGATCACGTCGCGTACACTGGAGCAGAGCGTGCTGACGGGTGCGGGGTACGATGTGACGACGGCCGTCGATGGAATCGAAGCCTGGAACGCGCTCCAGCGGACGTCGTTCGCGCTCGTCGTGAGCGACGTCGAGATGCCTCGTCTCGACGGCATCGGCCTCTGTGAGCGCATGAGGGCGGACAGCCGCACCGCCCGGATTCCGGTGATCCTCGTGACCTCCCTGGACCAGCCGGAGCATCGCGCCCGGGGGCTCGAAGCGGGCGCGGACGCCTACATCGCCAAGTCCAGCTTCGATCAGCAGGACCTGCTCGATACGGTGCGCAGCCTGCTCGGCCGACTCCCGGAGAACGCGCCGTGATCCGGGTACTGGTGGCGGACGACTCGCCCACGGCCCGCGCCCTCCTCGTCGCGCTCCTTTCCGCTGAACCGGACATCGAAGTCATCGGCGAAGCGCGAGACGGGCGAGAAGCAGTTGACATGACGGCGCGACTGGGTCCTGACGTGGTCACGATGGATGTCCACATGCCGGCGCTCGACGGTCTCGCGGCGACGAAGGAGATCATGACGCACTCGCCGCGGCCCATCATCATCGTGTCGTCCTCGACGCGGATCGGCGACGTGGAGCTGTCGCTCGAGGCGACTCGTGCCGGCGCCGTGCTCGCCCTCCCCAAGCCTCGAGGCCCGTTGGTCGTGCCGCACGACGGAGAACAGCGCCACCTCGTGAACATGGTCAAGGCGATGGCGCAGGTGAAGATCGTGCGCCGACACGGCACCCCGACGTCGTCGCCCGTCGTGGCGACTCCGCCTCCACGAACACGTCTCGCGCGGCCCATTCGTCTGGTGGCCATCGCCGCCTCCACAGGTGGGCCTGCGGCGCTCCTTACCATACTTTCTCAGCTGCCGAAGCAGTTCCCCGTGCCGATTCTCGTCGTGCAGCACATCGCGAGGGGCTTCACCAACGGACTCGCGCACTGGCTCGGCGGGGGCACGGCGCTGACGGTGGCGGTGGCGTCCCTCGGCGACGTCGCACGAGCGGGCACCGTGTATATCGCCCCCGACGATCACCATCTGGGCATTCAGGTGGGCACCGACCGCGTGATGCGACTCACGATCGACAGCAGGGCGGCTGTTGGCGCCTTCCGCCCCTCCGCCACGCAGCTCTTTCGATCCGCCGCGAGCGCCATGGGCGCGTCCACCGTCGGCGTCATCCTGACCGGCATGGGCGACGACGGCGTGGACGGGCTCCGCGACCTGTTCGCGGCGGGAGGTCACGTGCTCGCGCAGGATGAGGCCACGAGCGTCATCTACGGCATGCCGTGTGAGGCCGTGCGCGCGGGCGTGGTGCACGGCGTGGTGCCCCTCACGGACATCGCCGCCCAACTCGTCGAGCTGACGTCATGACGACCTCCACGCAGCCTCCCCTCGGCCTCGCGGCGTCGAGCGTCCTCGTTGTCGAAGACAGCGCGACGCAGGCCGCGGCCCTGGAGCATCTGCTCGTCAACGAGGGGTTCAACGTGCGCATCGCCCGGAGCGGAGAGCTCGCGCTCGCTCAACTCGCGCGCGAGCGTTCCGACCTCGTACTCAGCGACGTCGTCATGCCGGGAATGGATGGCTACGAGCTGTGTCGGCGCATCAAGTCCACCCCGGCGTCGGCGGAGACGCCCGTGGTCCTGCTCACGAGTCTCAACGATCCGCTCGCCATCGTTCGCGGCCTCGCGTGCGGCGCGGATCACTACGTGACCAAGCCATACCAGCCCCAGTGGCTGCTCACGCGTCTCCGCGCCGTGCTCTCGCGCGAGACCGCCGTCAACGCCGCTCCGCCGGACGAGATCACCGTCGAGCTGCTCGGCACGCGCTTCGCCATTCGTGCCTCCAAGGAGCAGATTCTCGAGTTGCTGGTCTCCAGCTACTCCGACCTCGTGCGCACGAGCGAAGTCGTGCGCGATGCGGAGCGACGAGCGCGCTTCCTGGCCGACGCGGGCGAGCTCTTGTCCTCGTCGCTCGACTCGCTGCAGGTGCTGCGCGAGCTCGCACGCCTGGCGGTGCCTCGCCTGGCCGACGTGTGTGCCGTGGACCTGCTCGAGGCCGATGGCCGTCGCCGACGCGTGGAGATCGCGCACGCACTCGATGGTGTGGCGGCCGTCGAACCCTCCGAGGACGGTGCATCGGATCCAGAATCGCCTTCGACGTCCCTGACGCGCGCGATTGCCGAGCGGACGTCGCAACTCGTCGTCGCCGCTGAACGCCGCGACCTCAGCGATGTCGCGCGTGATCCGCGCCTGATCGCGGCGCTCGAGCGGCACGGGGCGCCAACCATGCTCGTGGTGCCGCTCGTCGCGCGTGGACGCGTGCTCGGGATGCTCCAGTTCCTGGCGCTCGACGGCGCGCGACTCTCGACGGCCGATGATCTCCTGTTCATCGAGGACCTCGCGCGCCGCGCCGCGATGGCCGTGGACAACGCGTTGCTGTATGGCGAAGCGCAGCGCGCCACACGCGCTCGTGACGACGTGCTCGCGATCGTCTCTCACGACTTGCGCAATCCGCTCAATACCATCCAGATGAGCACCTCCTTTCTGCTCGACGTGCTCGACACGCCGGGTGCGGACGTACCGCTGGTGCCTCAACTCCAGATCATGCGCCGCGCGACGAAGCGCGCGAACGCGCTCATCCAGGATCTGCTCGACGTCTCGCGCATCGACGCGGGCACGCTGGCAGTCGCCGCGGTGTCCACGAGCGCCTCGCTGCTGCTGAGTGATGCCGCACTGGAGGAAGCGCCCGGTATTCTCGGGAAAGGCCTGACGCTGGAGCACGAGTGGCACGGCCCGGACGTCGATGTCGCCGTGGACCGCGGCCGGATCAGCCAGCTCTTCGCGAACCTCGTGGGGAACGCGGTGAAGTTCACTCCCGCGGGGGGAACGATTGTCATGCGCGGCGAGGTGCACGACGCTCGCGTCGTCTATGAAGTGCGCGACTCGGGCGCCGGCATCGCGCCAGAACATCTGCCCCACCTGTTCGATCGGTTCTGGCAGGCGACGCAGACGTCGCGCGCCGGCGCGGGGCTCGGACTCTTCATCGTCAAGGGCATCGTCGATGCGCATCGGGGAACGATCGAGGTTCTGAGTGAGCCCGGTGTCGGGACGCGAATCCGCGTCGAGCTGCCAATCGTGCGGTAGCGTCGCGCGGTCGCGCGCGCCGCTAGGTTTGTCGAGATGCGCACCGCCATCCTGGATCCGTTCAGCGGCATCGCCGGCGACATGATGCTCGGCGCCCTGCTCGGAGTCGGCCTCGATCCGGATTGGCTGCGCACGCTCCCCGTCCGTCTCGGCCTCAGCGACGTCTCCGTGGAAATCCGCGAGGTGCTGCGCGGGGAGCTCGTCTGCTGGAAGGTGGATTTCGGCATTCCGCCGCAGCCGCATGGACGCCACATCGCGCAGATCCGCGACCTCGTGGCGGGGTCGGGGGCGCCGGAGCGCGTGCGGCAACTCGCCGACGCCACGTTCATGGCGATCGCCACGGCCGAGGGCGAGATCCACGGCGTGCCGGCCGAAGACGTTCACCTGCACGAGGTGGGCGCCGTTGATGCCATACTCGACGTGGTTGGTTCGATCTGGGGCCTGGAGCTCCTTGGCGTGGACGATGTGCGATGCGGCGCGCTGCGCATCGGAGATGGGACCGTCCGTGCGGCGCATGGATTGCTGCCGGTACCGGCTCCCGCGACGCTCAAACTGCTCGAGGGGTTCGTCGTGCGGCCGGGGCCGGAGGGTGCAGGCGAGTTGGTGACGCCCACCGGCGCCGCGCTCGTGCGAGTTCTGGCCTCCGGCGCGCCACCCACCGAATACGTGCCACTGCGGAGCGGATACGGCGCTGGCACCAAGGACTTCCCGGGGCGCGCCAACGCCCTCCGCGTGATTCTCGCTGAAGTCGCGACGGTGCCGCCGTCGGAGCCGACGGATCGGGAACGCATCGTCGTCCTCAGCTGCGACGTGGACGACATGTCGCCCGAGTACCTCGCTGCCGTGGCGGAGCAGCTTCGGATCGACGACGCCCTCGACGTGGTGCTGATTACGACCGTCATGAAGAAGGGCCGGGCGGGCACGCGGGTGGAGGTCGTGTGCCGACCGGACGATGCCGGCCGCTTCGAGTCCTATCTGCTGACCGAGACGACGACGATCGGGGTACGTCGAGCCGACCTGGATCGCGTCGCGCTGGCGCGCACCATGCGAGACGTGCAGGTGCTCGGGCACCGTCTCAGCGTGAAGGTCGTCATGCTTCCCGGCGGTGGCTCGCGCGTGAAGCCCGAGTACGACGACGTCCGGCGCATCGCTCTGGCGACGGGACGTCGGCATGCCGATATTTACCAGCTTGCCCTGCAGGCGGCGGAACGCACGTAGCCCGACCGGGTACCCGAAAACGCGTGCCGGTGATGGCACCGGCACGCCACGCTCTTTTCCGGAGAACTCTGATGGCTCTGCTCGGTAGAATTCTGCTCGTCGGCGCTGCACTGGCCGTCGTGTCCGATGTCCTTGATGCGCAGGCACCTGCGAAGCCTCCGGCCTGCGACATCGGCGACGCGATGAAAGGAAACACCGCGCGCGCGGCGCTGGCGTTCGATGTGGCGCGGCAAGCGACGGGCACACCGCTCGCCGCGACGAATCTCAAGAACGCGATCAAGCAGGTCGAGTCTCCCGAGAAGTCGGGGGACGAGCCGGTGGCGCGCGCCTACATCCTCGGGGAAGCGCTGAGCCTGTGGTTGAATCAGCCCGGTACCGGTGCGACGGCGAAGCGACGGGATCTCGGCTTCACCACCAATCCTGATGGAACGATCGACATCGTCGGCGCCCTCGATTCGGCGTTCCGGATCGTCGAAGCCGCCAAACCGCTCTGCCTGGAGAATACGACGTTCTACCGGGGTGGGCACAAGTATTATCTCGACGTCGCGAATGGCGCGATCAACGCGCTCAATGCCGACAAGCTCGACTCGGCCGAGTACTACGCAACGCAGGCGAACCGGCTCTTTCCCGCCTCTCCGTACGGCACGATGGTGCTCGGAAGCGTCGCCTCCAAGCGCAACGACACGGCGAAGGCGCTCGAGTACTGGATGCGCGCCGCGGACGTCGCTGGCCGCGACACCAACTACCGGGATGTGCGGCGGCAAATGCTCGCGAACGCGGGCAACGTCTACCTGAATGCCGCGCAGTCTGCCGCCGCCGCGGAACGCCCCGTCGCAGCGCGGAAGGCGGCTGAAGTATACGGGCAGCTCGTGGCGATTCCCGGCACGAAGGGGACGTACCTGTACGGCGGTCGCCAGAACTTCCAGACGGCGCTCCTCCTGTCGGGAGACACGGCGGCGTTCGTCAAGAGCTACGAAGGTCTGATCGCGAACCCCAGCGCGTACGAATATCAGGATCTGCTCAATTCGGCGGTCAATGCCTCGCGAAGCAATCGCACGGCCGACGCGGCGAAGCTGTTCGAGGGTACCCTGACGCAGAATCCGTTCAACCGCGACGCGTTGTTCAACCTCGCGGTGACCTACCTGACGCTCGAGCAGAACGACAAGGTCACGCCGATCGTCACGCGGCTGGTCGCCGTCGACCCGGCGAATCCCGAGAACTACAATCTCGGCGCGCGGGCCTACCTCTCCATGGCGAAGTCCGCGCAGCAGGCGAAGCGTACCGCAGTGGCTGCGGCGTACAATGATTCCACGCTCACGTGGTATACGAAGGGCAACAAGCTTCCGATCGAGGTCACGTTCACCGAGTTCTCGCCAACCGAGGCGCAAATCGTCGTGGGCGGAACCATTCTCGATCGTCGTGACAAGAACGCCGAGGCGTCCACCGCCCGTCCGGTCCGGGGCAAGGCACCCGCCAAGTCCGCATCCGCTGCCATGCCGGCCAAGGCGGTCACGCTCAAGTTCGATGCGCTCGACAAGGCCGGGGCTGTCATCGGCTCGAGCTCGGTCACGACCGAGGCGCTGGCGCCGGGCAAGACGGCGAACTTCACGGTGAAGATCGCGGCCGCGAACGCAATGGCGTTCCGCTACTCGGTCGTCGAATAGTCGGTCCGGATTCGCAGAAGGCGCCCGCTCACGAGCGGGCGCCTTTTGCATTCCCGCCCGGGGGAAAACGGTTCGTCGCGGGTGGCCGAAGTGCTGTATCCTGCTTGATTTCGGCGCCCTGAGCTCCTACCTTGCATGAGATGCAGGTTCGACGCGGCCACGTGGTCTGAAGGGGGAAGACTCTCACTTCGTGTGGTCTTCCCCCGTCGCTTCGCTGGAGGCCTGGAGGCCACGGATTCATGGTTCGCGTCAGTCGGGTTCTGCCGGGCAGTATCTGCGAGGAGATGGGCGTGGTCTCCGGCACCGAACTCCTGACTGTGAACGGCCGCGACCTGGCTGACTTCCTCGATTGGGAGTTCCTCACGGCCGACGACGAGCTCGTCATCGAGGCTCGTCTGCCCGGCGGCGAAGCGGTCGTCTACGAGGTGGAGCGGCCGGACGGCGAGGCACTCGGGGTGGAGCTCGAACCCCCGACCATTCGCCGATGCGCCAATCGCTGCGAATTCTGCTTCATCGAAGGATTGCCGAAGGGATTGCGCAAGCCGCTCTACGTGCGCGATGACGATTACCGGCTGTCGTTCGCCTACGGCAATTTTGCGACGCTCTCGAACGTCAAGGAGCGCGATATCCAGCGAATCCTGGAGTATCGGCTGTCCCCCCTCTACGTGTCCGTGCACGCGACACCATGGGAGGCGCGCAAGATTCTCCTGAACAACCCGCGCGTGCCGAACATCGTGGATCAGCTCACGCGCCTCGCGGACGGCGGCATCCAGTTCCACGCCCAGATGGTCATCGTGCCCGGGCTCAACGACGGTGCCATCCTCGAGGCATCGCTGACCGATCTCTGGAACCTTGGCGAGGCCGTGTTGAGCGTGGCGCTGGTCCCGGTCGGCGTGACGCAGTTCTCTCACCTGTACAACGGCCGGCCCATGGACGCGGACAACGCGGGCCGCATTCTCGATGCCGTCGGGCGCTGGGAGGATCGGGCTCTCGCCGAACGCGGCGACCGCTGGGTGTTCGGCTCGGACGAGCTGTATCTGCTGTCCGATCACCCCCTTCCGGCCGCCGAGCACTACGGAGATTTCTCCCAGATCGAGAATGGCGTGGGTGCCGTCGCGTCACTTCGCCAGCGTGTGTACGCCGGATTGTCGAGCCTTCCCCCGATGCCCGGCAGGCGCATCGGCGTCGTGACCGGCGTGTCGATGGCGCCCCTCATGCCGGAGCTGCTCGACGCCATTTCCAGGCGCACGGGTGCTGCCTTCACGCTCATTCCCACCGAAAACTCCCTCTTCGGTCCCACGACGACGACGGCGGGGCTCCTTGTCGGAGCCGACATCCGCCGAGCGCTCGCCGATCGTCACGATCTCGACCTCGCCCTCATCCCGGCCGAGACGATCAACGACGACGGGCTGTTCCTGGACGAAGAGCGCTTCATTTCGCTTCGCGAGACACTGCCCATGCCCGTTTTTCCGTCGTACGATTTCATCGACGTCCTGTCGCTCGAAGTCCAGCCTGCGCTCTCCACCTGGAGTGCCGCATGAGTACGCCCGTCGTCGCCGTCATCGGCCGTCCCAACGTCGGCAAGTCGGCGCTGTTCAATCGCATCATCGGTGAGGACGACGCGATCGTCTCGGAGGAGGCGGGCACGACACGTGACCGGCACTTTGCGAAGGCGGAATGGAACGGCCGATCCTTCTGGCTCGTGGATACCGGTGGCCTTTCTGACGATCCGAATGCGCCAATGGACCGCGAGATTCGCCAGCAGGTGGCGACGGCGATCGAGGAGGCGGACATGATGCTCTTCGTCGTGGACGCGAACGCCGGGCTGCACCCGAGCGATCATCGGGTGGCCGAGATGATCCGGGCGACGGGCAAGCCCTGGATGCTCGTGGCCAACAAGGTCGACGATCCGAGCCGGGTCGATTTCTACGAATTCTACAATCTCGGCGCCGGAGACCCATTTCCCGTGTCGGCGCAGAACGGCAAGAACTCCGGCGATCTCCTCGACGAGCTCGTGAATCGACTGCCGGACAGTCTTCCCGAGGACGAGACCGCACTCCGCATTGCGGTCGTCGGCCGACCCAACGTGGGCAAGTCGTCGTTCGTGAACAAGCTCCTCGGCGAGGAGCGTCTCGTCGTGAGTGAGATCTCCGGTACGACGCGCGACGCGATCGACACGCCGATGACGTACCATGGGCGGAAGCTCATTTTCGTCGACACCGCGGGGCTGCGTCGGCAGACGAAGATCAGCGATGGCATCGAGTTCTACTCGTCACTCCGCACACGCCGCGCGATCGAACGCGCCAACCTCTGCGTCCTGCTCATCGACGCGACGGAGGGGGAGTTCCACAATCAGGATCTCACCATCGCGAACATGGCGTGGGAGGCGGGACGCGGCCTGATCGTCGTCGTGAACAAGTGGGACCTCGTGGAGAAGGACGACAAGGCCGTCCACAAGTTCGAGAAGAAGGCGCACGAGAAGGCCCCCTTCCTGAAGCACGTCCCCTTCCTGTTCACGTCGGCACTGACGGGCCAGCGTGTGTCGAAGATTCTCGACGTCATCCAGCTGGTGGACGAGCAGTCGCAGGTGCGCATCAGTACCTCGCAGGTCAACGAGCGCCTCGCGGAGCTCCTGGCGCGGCGCCAGCCATCGCAGGCGGCTGGACGCGAGGTGAAGCTCAACTACGCCACCCAGGTCAGTGTTGCGCCTCCCACCATCGCCTTCTTCGGCAATCATCCCGATCTCGTGGAGGAGCATTACCTGCGCTTCCTGCACAACGGCTTTCGCGAGACCTATCCGTTCACGGGAAATCCGTTGCGCATCCTGATGCGACGGAAGAGCGGGACGGACCGGACGGCGGCGACCTAGCGTGCATCCGGCGCTCGCGCTCGCGCTGTCGTACGCTGCAGGGTCGATCCCCTTCGCCTGGCTCGCCGGCAAGGGTGCCGGCATCGATCTGCGGCTCCAGGGCTCGGGTAATCTCGGGGCGACCAACGTATTTCGCGTACTCGGCTGGAAGGTCGGGCTCGCCGTCTTCCTCGCCGATGCGATGAAGGGCGCGCTGCCCGTACTGCTGCTGCCGCCGCGAGTCTCCACCACGATGGACACCACGCTCTGGGCCATCGCCTGTGGCATTGCGGCCATCGCCGGCCATGTACGGCCGCTCTTCCTGGGTTTCCGGAAGGGAGGGAAGGGGGTCGCCACGGCAGCGGGGGTCTTTCTTGCGCTCGCGCCTGTCCCGATGCTCGTCACCTTCGCCGTCTTCGTCGCAGTGGTGCTGGCGACAGGATACGTGTCGCTCGGAAGTCTTGTCTCCGCGGTGCTGCTGCCAACGCTGCTCGTCGTGACGCAGGGCGCTCGGGCGCCGCTCTTCGCGGTCAGCGCGCTCGTGGCGCTGTTCGTGTTCTGGACGCATCGCGCCAACATCGG
>JANLTI010000229.1:0-27035 GCA_031362845.1 Gemmatimonadaceae bacterium
GAAGAATCTGCGTCAGGAAGTAGTCCACGACGAGGATGAGGATACTCGAGAGGACCACCGTGCGGGTGGTGGCCTGACCCACGCCCTCGGTACCGCCCGTGGTGTTGAGGCCGAAGTAACAGCCGGAGATGGAGATGATGCCGCCGAAGACGAATGGCTTGACCAGCCCCTGGATGAAATCGTTCGGGATGTAGTGGAGCGTGAAACCGCCCGACACGATCTGCTCCCACACCGTGCGCCAGTACTGGCCGGTGGGGATGCCGATCATGACCGTTGCGATGAGGTTGCCGCCGACGATGCCGACGAAGTCGTTGATGATCGTCAGGATGGGCAGCATGATGAGCGCGGCGAGCACGCGCGGCGTCACGAGCTTCTTGATCGGATCGGTGCCGAGCGTGTTGAGCGCATCGATCTGCTCGGTGACCCGCATGGAGCCGAGCTGCGCCGCGATGCCGGAGCCGACACGACCGGCGACCATGAGACCGGCCAAGACCGGCCCGAGCTCGCGGATCATCGAGCCAGCGACGAGCCGTCCGACGAGCGACGAGATACCGAACGCCTGGAGCTGGACGCTGGACTGGAGGGCGAGCACCATGCCGGTGAAGAATCCGGTGAGGAGCACGATACCGAGCGACTTGACGCCGATCTCGTCCATCTGCTGGACGAGATCCTGGAAGTAGAAGGGTCGCACGAAGGCGAAGCCAATGGCCCGTCCGGCCAGGGCGAAGTAATCCTGGACGGTCTGGACCTTCGCCTTCGTCGCCTCGGCGAATCGTTCGGTAAACGCGGTCAAGCGGAGGGCGAGCGGGTTCGCGGGGGGACGACTGGGATGCCGCAATGTAGGCAAGGGATATGCCGGGCGCGGCCGTGTGGTTGACCCCTCGGTGTGGTGGGTCTACGTTGCGCGGGACATGACTATCTCATTGTCGCGTGCGCGGTTGGCGGAGCTACTGGATCGGGCGCATGGCAAGCGGATCGCGGTGATTGGGGACGCGATGCTGGATGTCTATCTCATTGGAGACGTCGAGCGAATCTCGCCCGAAGCACCGGTGCCGGTGGTTCGCGTGCGCGAGCGGAAGTACGCGCTGGGCGGGGCGGCGAACGTGGCGGCGAACGTGGTGGCGGTCGGGGCCAGGTGCGAGTTGGTCGGCGCGATCGGCGATGACCCAGCCGGTGCGACCATCGTGCGCATGCTCGGCGCGCTGGGGGAGAACGGCAGCTCGCTCATCACCGTCAATCGTCCAACGACCCAGAAAACGCGCATCGTGGCTCGCTCGCAGCAGCTCGTGCGCGTGGACGAAGAAGAGGACGCGGACCTGAGCGGTGCGGACATCGAGCGCATGCTCGCGGCGGTCCGTAGTGCGGTGGCTGACGCCGACGCGATCGTGCTCGAGGACTACAACAAGGGTGTCCTCGTTCCCGTGGTGATCCGCGAGGCCATCGACCTCGGAATGGCGCGACGACTTCCGATCATCGTCGACCCCAAGTTCCGGAACTTCTTCTCGTACCGTGGCGCAACGGTGTTCAAGCCCAACCGCCGCGAACTGGAATCGGCGCTCGGCGCGGAGCTGGACGTCGACCATCCGGAAACGATCCCCGCAACGCTTCAGCGGCTGGGCGTGGAGCACATCCTGCTCACGCTGGGCGAGCGCGGGATGGTGCTGTTCTCGGAGCACGGCGAGATCGCCCGCGTGCCCACAGTGGCGCGAGAGGTGTACGACGTGGTGGGGGCCGGAGACACGGTCACCGCGTATCTCGCGTGTGTGCTCGCGGGGGGTGGGAGTCCGGCGGAAGCGGCGGTAATCGCGAACATCGCGGCGGGCATCGAGGTCGGCAAGCTCGGGGCGGCGACGGTGGCCCGCGATGAGGTAGTGCAGTACGCGGAGGCGAACGGGCTGCACGAGTAGACGCCGCGATCGACTAGTCAGTCGGAATGCCCCCGCGAAGGCGGAGCGCGATCCCAACGAGCGGTGCGTAGGCGAAGATCATGGCCAGAACTCCGGCTATCCGCCCGGTTCCTGCGAGGAGCGCCCATGGCAGCAGCCAGCCGAGGTTGATCAACCCGACGAGCAGCGTCACTGGTCCGTGCCGTCCCAGGTTGAGCGCAGCGTGCTGATAGGCGTGGCTGCGATGGGCTTCGTACGCGCGCGCGCCGCGCCGCAGTCGCTGTATGAGGGTCACAGTCGCGTCTACCACGAAGACGCCAAGGAGAATGAGCCAGCTCCAGAGCAGATCGGGTGAGACGGCCGCGGCGCGCATCGCGAGGACGCCGAGGGTGATGCCGAGAAATCCACTCCCAGCGTCGCCCATGAAGATCTTCGCCGGGGGCAGGTTCCAGATGAAAAACCCCAACACCGCCGCGGCGAGCGACACGACCAGCAGAGGTTCGCCCGCCGCCGTCGGTTGCAGACGATACAGCACCAATGCCCCGAGACACGTCGTGAGGGCTTCGACCGCAGCGATGCCATCGATGCCGTCCATGAAGTTGTAGAGGTTGAGCAGCCAGACCAGGCCGACGACCGCCAGCACGCTCCCTGCAAGTCCAAGCGCGATCGGCTCACCGAGGAGAGCGAGCGCCGGTAGACCGCCAAGCCATGTCACCGCCCATGATGCGGCCGTGAAGTGCGCGAGCAGTCGCCATCGCGCGGCGATGTGACGATGATCATCGACGAAGCCCACGATTGCAACGAGCGATCCAGCGCCGACGACGGCGATAGCGACCCGAACGGGCAGTTCGCCCCATACGGCGAAAAGCATGGCGCTGGCGAGGAACGTGAGCACGATTGCGACGCCCCCGCCGCGCGGCGTCGCGACCGTATGAGAACTGCGCTCATTCGGGATGTCCAGCACGCGCTTCGCCAGCGCATACCGACGCAGCGCTCCGGTGGCGAGCGCGGAGAACGCGAAGAACGCCACGAACAGCAGCGCGCTCCTCACGCGCCGCCATGCGCGAGAAAATGCGCCGCGGTCTTGACCAGCGCATCATCGACGGCGATAGGGGGAAACCAGTCAAGCCGAGCGCATGTCGTCGTGATATCCACCTGTAGAGACCCGCAGAGACGATTCGCGAGATCGCCCTTGCCCGCCAAGCGCGCGGCTGCCTCGATCAGCGTCGCAGGCACGGGGAGTAGGCGAGCGCGCACGCCGAGCGCATCTGCAGTTCTCCGCAGCAGGTCGGTCGTTGACAAGTCTTCGCCATCGCTCACGAGGAAGGTCTGGTTGGCCGCCGCCGGATGCGTGAGCGCACGCAGTACAAGGTCGACCAGGTTGTCGAGTCCCACCAGGCTGCGCGAGTTGTGGATCGCCCCAAACGGCAGCGGCACGCCACGCAGCAGCCAACTCATCATCGTTCGGAAATTCGCCTTTACCCCCGGGCCGTACACGAGAACAGGACGAATGATGACGACCTCGAGGTCCGACTCACGCGCGAATGCTCGCAGGCCCTGCTCCGCCTCCAACTTCGAAATGCCGTACGGATCGGCCGGGGACGGTATGTCGTCAGCCGAGTACGCGCGATCGAGCGCAGTTCCTTCACCGTTGACCTTGATCGAGCTCAGAAACACGAAGCGACGTACCCCCGCTGCGGCGGCCTGGCGCGCAAGGTTCAACGTCCCCGCGACGTTTACCCGGCGAAACTCGCTCAGTGGATCATCCACCGTCTCTCGCATCACGTGCACACGCGCCGCGGCGTGAACAACAGCGTCCACGCCTCGCACCGCCGTCCGCCAGTCGGTACCTGCGGTGAGGTCGTCGACCCGCAACAGCTCGACGCGAGATGGGGCAGTTACGCCTTCACGTCGAACGATACCACAAACCTGCATCGAGCTCTCACGCGAGAGCCGCTCGACGATCGCGCGTCCGACGAAGCCACTGGCGCCCGTGACTCCAACCCGCATCTCAGCGCGGCTCCAAGGCAAGAGCGAGCAGATCGGCCGCCATCTCGCGACTGATCCTCGCTCGGGAATGGCGCATCAGGAACTCCGGTCGCGGCGCGTCCGTCAGCGTGAGCTGTTCGAACGATCGCACAGCGTCGTCCACGTCGCACGGATGGAAGACCGCCGCGTTGCTCACCTCGGTGCGCACGAACTCCGCCGCGTGACCCGAGACGCCGGCCCACACGGGCTTACCCGTCGCTGCGTACTCGAAAATCTTGGAGGGAAGAACTTTCCTGAACGCGTCGTAGTCGTTCAGGTGCAGGAACAACACGTCGGCTGCGCGGTAGAGTTGCAACAATTCTGCGCGCGGCACGGGAGCTCGCAATTCGACGGTTGTCACCCTACTGGCCGCGAGCGCCTGCTCGAGTTCGCGCTTGCGCCCGCCATCGCCGATGATCTGAAATCGGATGCGCGCGCCCATGCGCAACGCGAGCGCCGGGATGATGACGTGGAGTCCCTGCCCCTCACCCAGGTTGCCAGCGTAAAGCACGACGATCGGTCGGTCTGCGCGTTCGTCCACCGTCGGCCGCGAGATGACGGCGACTGGAGCGAGAAATTCGTCGTCGACGCCGTTCGTGAAATACTTGAACGCCTTTCCGGGATACCGCGTCTCGAAGTAGGGCGCAAACCCACGCGAGACGAGATTGACCGTGTCCGCGCGCGAGACGGCCCACCGCTCGAGCGTCGAGAAGAACGACTTCGTCAGCCAGGCGATCGGCTTCGCCGCGACGTCGCTGATGGTGTCGACGAAGATGTCGCGAAGGTCCAGGTACAGTCGCGCATTCGTTCGTCGCGCGATCCAGGTGCCGAGCACCGCCGTCATGAGGCGACTGGAGGTCGCGAACACCAGGTCGTACTCGGACGCGACCGCGCCGGCCGCGCCCCGAGCGAAGCTCAAGAACGCCTTGGATTGGTCCAACATCCCACTCTTGTGATTTGGCAGGACGAGTCGCCTGATCGAGACGGCCCCATTTCGCTCCCGCTCCGGAGCTTCTGCCGTAAACGAGTGATAGCGGTTGGGAAGCGTCGTCACCACATCGATCTCCGTTCCCTCAGGAAGGCGGCGGCGCAGCGACTCGACGAGCGCTGTCGCCCGGAACGAACCAGCGCTGAGATCTGGCGCGTAGTAGAAACTGAGGACGAGAATTTTCACGCGTCGCTTCCCCATGCGACGCGAACTCGTGAGCGCGCGCCGTCAAGTAATACGACAATGGCCCGATTGGTGACCTCGCGGCCGAACTCCGGATGCCACGTGCTCGGCACGACCGTGAGCGCTCCCGCCTCCAGATGAACGCGCACGATCTGGCCGTGCGGCAGGCGCAGCCGCACCGATGAAGACTTGTCGGGATGCTCGATTGTGTCGCCGATCGCCACATCCGGGTGCAGATGGAATCGCGCCTCCGCGCGACCGACTCGGCCGCTGACATTGTCCTCCACGGTGATGCCGTTGTCCGCGACCGACCAGACTCTCAAATGCTCCGGTCGACCGGGCAGGTGACGATAGCCGTCGTGCGCACACCGGATCATGATTTGTCGCTGCGTCGTTACTGACAAACCGATCGGACGTGCGCGACGCGCCACCCGAAAACTTCCCCAGACTTCGGATGAGTCGACGCCGTTCACGATGACGGTGTTGTGCGCAGCGGTACCGCGTTGGCGACTGCGCTCCGCTCCGGCTCCGTAGCGAGACGTGCCCGAGTTCACGAAGACCCGCTGGCCGAATAGCGAGAGCTCGAACGAGAGGGTGTCGGCATGAGCATGAGCCGGAAGGTAGTCGGGTCCCACCGACGCAACATCGAGCAGCGCCACCGCAGCGCCGACATCAAGACGTATGTATCCGCTCGCGCCAAGTACAGTCAGTCCATCCTCCAGCGCCGGCATTGCGCACAGGCCCAACCGGCTGGCGTACCCCTCCAACGCGTCAGGCCGGGTGGCGATTCCGAATGCCGCATCGTTGAAGAAAGCGATCTCGCCGTCGGGATGACGCATCAGCAGCATCCAGCGACGCATTTCGGTGATTCGCGATTGCCACACGTCGATCGCGACGCGCCATCGCGGCGGAATCGCTCCGTGATAAGCCCTCGTGACGTTGACCAGATCGAGCATATCCTCGACCGCCATCGCGTGATACATCGGACTCAACTCGAACTGTCCGCCATCGGCGAGGATCTGCTCGTTGACCTCGCGGCGGAGAATGCGCAGTCCGCGCTCGAGCCAGCGCGTCGCCTCCGGACCCTCGAAGTACAGGCCGGCAAAAACGAGTGCCTTCGCATTGACGAAGAGGTGATTGCCAAGCAGGTGCGTCTCGAGTCGGCCGCTGAGCCACCGCGCCTGCACCGCCAGGCTCTGCACGACCTCATTCGACAACGTGTGACCGGCGTGAACCCACTTGATCCAGTTCACGATGCGCAACGAGGTGGGATATGGCTCCCACCCGCTTCCAATACCCGGAGGATTGTCCGCTACCCATCGCGAAAGCAGCGAGCGCTGCCAGTCCGACCGCTCGCGGGAGGTCGGCGCGCCAAGATCGTCGAAATAATGGAGGTTGTACCGCCACAACTTGTCGACCGCAGGATCGTCCCAGCCATGGTCGGACAGCGTTAGCGTGCGATTCAGGAAGGTGAAACGATCCGGCGCAATGAGGCTCACCGGACGAGGTGCCGGCGTGACCCACGGACCTGACATCGACCTCATGCGCGGCGCAATCCGCAGATCGACCCGCGGCCTGGCCAGCCGGAACCACACTCGTCCGTAGAGCTGAATTGGCCGCAGGTATCGGAGGGTATGCCAGTACCTCCCCAACGAACCTCTCACGCGCTACACCGAGGCGACGGCGATCTCCCCGGTGGTCGGGATGGCCTCCGGCAGCGCGAACTCGCCGGTGTCGATGACCCCGACGTACTCCGGCACAAGCTGGGCGATCAGTCGGCGAAGTTCGCGTGACGGCAGATTGCGCTGCGCCGCGGCGATGAGCTCCTCGATGCGCCGGTGACCGTCCTCGGGAAACGACGAGTCCTTGGCCCGCAGAATCTTCTCGTGCTGGGTTGGGAGCGCGTCGGCAGCCGTGAAGAAGAGTTCCTCGTACAGTTTCTCCCCCGGCCGCGTGCCCGTAAAGAAGATCTCGATGTCAGCGCCGACCTCGAGTCCCGACAAGCGAATCATGTCCGTGGCGAGGTCCAGCACCTTGACGGGCTCACCCATGTCGAGCACGAACACTTCGCCGTGCTGGCCGAGTGCGCCAGCCTGCAACACCAGTTGGACCGCCTCCGGTATCGTCATGAAGTACCGCGTCATGTCCGGATGCGTGATCGTCACGGGCCCGCCGGCGGCGATCTGTCGCATGAACGTCGGTACCACGCTGCCACGACTCCCAAGCACGTTGCCGAAGCGGACGGCAACGTAACTATTGTGCTCGAACGCCACCTCGTGAACGATGAACTCCGCGATACGCTTGGTCGCTCCCATCACGCTCGTCGGGCGCACGGCCTTGTCGGTCGAGACGAGCACAAAATGCTCGGCCTCGCACCCCGCCGCGCAGTTCACGACGTTTCGTGTGCCGAGCACGTTGTTGAGGATCGCTTCACTCACGTTCGCTTCCATGAGCGGAACGTGCTTGTGCGCCGCCGCGTGAAAGACCGAAAACGGGCGATGCGTCGCAAATATGCGCCGCATTCTGGCTTCGTCACGAACGTCGGCGATCACGGGATCGATGAGCGTCTTCGGGAAGTCCCGGTGTAGCTCCTGCAACAACTCAAAGATCGAATTCTCACCCCGGCCAAGCGCGACAATGCGCGCGGGGTCGAGTCGCGCGAGTTGCCGACAAAGCTCGCTTCCAATCGAGCCACCCGCTCCCGTCACGAGCACCGTGCGACCGGTGACGAGCGAGCCGACCTGGGCGACGTCTGTCACGATTGGCTCGCGACGGAGCAAGTCTTGAATCTCGATCTTTCGAAGCGCGCTGACCGACTTTTCCCCAGAGAGTATCTCGTAGAGCCCCGGGACGGTTCGTGCCGAAAGGCCGCTCGCGCTCGCCTTCCGGACGATCTCGCGGATCACACGTCCCGGCGCAGACGGGATCGCGATGATGACTTCGCTTGCACCGTGTCGCTCCGCAACACGATCGAGGTCGGCAATCGTACCGAGTACGGGGAGATTGTGCAGCCGTAGGCCCTGCTTCGCCGGATCGTCATCGACGAACCCGACCGGAGTAATGCCGAGCTGGGAATTTTCGACCAACTCGCGCACGATGAGTATGCCCGATGCGCCAGCTCCAACCACGATCGCGGGCTTGCCAGCGGAGCGGCGACCACGACGCTCGCGCCGCGCGCGCGCCCGCGCGAGGAATCGCGGAATAGCCACGACGAGGGTGGTCAAGCCAGCGTCGAGCACGAGGACTGCCAGCGAGACACGCTGGGAGATGACACCAGTCAGCGGGAGAATCACTGCTCCGAACGTGGCCGCAAGCAGGGCGCTGACGGTACAGGCGCCGATGATGAGCTCGAGGTCCGAAACGGTCGCGTAACGCCACAGCCGCCGGTAGAGCCCCGCGCCATACAGCACCAACAGCTTGATCGGCACGGTGGCCAACAGGTATCCGATCAGCGCTATTTGTGCCTCGGCCGGCCACTGCGTGCCCTCGAATCGCGCCACATACGCGAGATAGGTGGCGAGCGGGAGCAATACGAGGTCGATGAAGAAAAAAAATCGATTTCGGACGCGCTGCATCAGAATGGTAATCGTTTGGACCGGGCGGCTTCGCCGTTGCTCCCCGAACACTGACCCGATGTCGTAACTATGTAACTTACTTGGGTTTCCGTAATCCTCAAGCAGTCCGGCGGGGCTCCGTACCCCTTGAACGGCGGTATGCTCCCGGTACGCACCTTTGGTCCGTCATCCGTCCAGTGCACCAGCGGACCCAAGCGCGTCCTCGCCTTTCATTCGTACAAGGGTAGTGCCGGACGCTACTCGTCTCGGCGCGTACCGACCGCTGGCCTCCCACCTGGCAACGGTATTCGACTCTGGATTGCGAGAAGCGTGCGCGCGAGTCGCACCCAGCGGACGATCGCGCCATCTCGGACACCTGCCGCGGGCGACCGACAATGCGTTCGACACGTCCAGCGAGCGGCGCGCGTGACTCTTATTGATTGATTGCGATCTGTCGGCGGGATCTCACGACAACAGCGCGTGCAACGGTAGGAGGATGCGCTGGTTAGATTGCCCGCACTCATTCCTCCTGACTACCACACGCATGTGCGGCATTGCCGGATTCCAGGGACGTCTACGCGAAGGCCTTCTGGAGGCCATGAGCGAGTGCATCGCGCATCGCGGGCCTGACGGGCACGGCGCTGTCATCCTCGAAGGGGGCCCGCACGAGACGGTATCGGCACTGGCGCATCGGCGGCTGTCCATCATCGATCTGTCAGCGGCGGGAGCGCAGCCGATGCACCTGTCGTGCAACCACTGCGGGGCGAGGGGACCGAACGATCTCACGTTGATCTTCAATGGCGAGATCTACAACTATCGCGAGTTGCGCCGCGAGCTGATTTTGCGCGGGCACCGTTTCCAGAGCGAAACCGATTCGGAAGTGCTGCTGCATCTGTATTCCGACTTCGGCCACGGCATGCTCAACCGGCTGAACGGTATCTTCGCGCTGGCGATCTATGATGGTCGTGAGGCTGGCCGACCCGATGGAGTTGCGCGACACGATCTCTTCGTGGCGCGGGATCAGATGGGGGTGAAGCCCCTGTACTACGCGCGACTCGACGACGCCGTGCTGTTCGCTTCCGAGCTGAAGGCGCTGCTTCGCTCGTCGGAAGTGTCTCGGGAGCTGGATCCGATCGCTCTCCAGCAGTACGTGACCTTCCTCTGGGCGCCCGGGGAAGGCACGCCGTTGCGGTCCGTGCGCAAGCTGGAGCCGGGTCACGCAATGGTGCTTCGGGCCGGCGCCATGGCGCACAAGTGGGCGTATTGGGACATGCCGTACGGGAACAGGATTTCCTCGGCAACGCCACAACAGATCTACGACGAACTGCGATCGCGGGTCGAGGAAGCCGTGTCACGGCAACTGGTTGCCGACGTGCCCGTGGGCGCGTTCCTGTCGGGAGGCCTGGATTCGAGCGCCGTGGTGGCGATGATGCAGCGCGCGCATCCAGGGTCGCCGACGAAGTGCTACTGCATCGGCTTCGCCGATGACGCGGACGGGGATAATGCCAGCGACGTACCCTACGCGCGGCGCGTGGCCGCGCATCTCGGCGCGGACCTGACAGTGCTCACCGCAGAGTCGAGTATCATCGACCGACTGGATGAAATGCTGTTCCTGCTCGACGAACCGCAGGCCGATCCTGCACCGCTCAACGCATTGATGATCGCTGAGCGCGCGCGCGCCGACGGCGTGACGGTTCTGATGTCGGGGGCGGGGGGCGACGACCTCTTCTCGGGCTATCGACGGCACGCGGCGCTTCACTATGAACGTACGTGGTCGTGGTTGCCGCGGGTGCTGCGAGCGCCGCTCGCACGTACCGCGCGCGCAATGTCCTCAGGCTCGTCCGCCATCGCGTTGGGAAATCCGCTCGTGCGCCGGCTGGCAAAGACGATGTCATTCGCGGACCTGCCGGATGACGAACGGCTCGTGAGCTACTTCTGGTGGAACACTTCCGAATTGCGGGATACCCTCTTCGGCCCAGTGCTACGTGAGGCTGCTCAAACCGAGAGCGCATCCGCCACGATGCTGCGGAGCCTCGCGCGCATTCCGCACGAGCGCGATCCGCTCAACCGGATGCTCTACCTCGAAGGCAAGCATTTCCTGGCGGACCACAACCTGAACTACACGGACAAAGCGGGCATGGCCGCGGGAGTCGAGGTGCGCGTACCCTTGCTCGACCTCGAGCTCGTAGAATTCGCCTCGCGCATCCCGCCCAACCTGAAGCAGGACGGCCGACTCGGCAAAGCGGTCTTCAAGCGCGCGATGGAGCCGTTGTTGCCACACGACGTCATCTATCGCGCCAAGAGCGGATTCGGAGCGCCCCTGCGCCGCTGGCTTCGCGTCGAACTACGCGACCGAGTGGAGGACACCCTCTCCGCTCATAGCTTACGGAACCGCGGGCTGTTCGAGCCCGTCGCGGTGCGACGGCTGATCGACCTCGACCGCGCAGGTCGCATCGACGGCTCGTACACCATTTTTGCATTGATGTGCATCGAGGTGTGGTGTCGCCTCTTCATCGACCACGGGCAACCCACGCGATCCGCCTGCGTGTCACGGCCCTGAGACACGCGCGATCGGTTGCTGTCGAGCAATGAGGTCCGACGTCCTGCCGTGGCAGCAGCGAACGTCGCGCTGTTCACCGCAATCGATCTCGTCCAGCCAGCCAGCGTCAACGAGAGACGACGTCCACCCGACGGCTCGTCGTCACGCACTCAGCGTGGTAAGCGCCGGGCCATCTTGCCAGCGCGAATCGACCAGCGTGAGACTTCGATCAGCTCCGCCAATGGAATCGGCGGCGCCGCGCCGTCCCTGATCGAGGCGATCCACGCGGTAATCTGCGCCGCATGACCCTTGTCCTGCCGCTTTCCGAACTCCACCAACGGCCCGGAGACGCCGAAGCGGTTGAGCCGACGCCAGTTGTCGATCTGCAGTGTCCGGCCATCGAAAAAGCACTCGACTCGCTCCTTCGGATAGGTCTTGCCGCCGTTCGCCAGGTACTGGATCGAGGCAATGGAACCGTCGGCGAAGGCAAGCGCGATCGATGCGATGTCGTCGACGGGTGCGCCCTCGCGATTCGCCGCCGACACGACGTCGAGCCTCGTGATCGGCTGGCCCACCAGGAACCGGGCAAGATCGATGAAGTGACAGCCTTCTCCCACGATGCGTCCGCCACCCGCGGTTGCATCCTGCACCCAGTGATCTCTCGGGATGTTCCCCGCATTTACGGTGAACAATAGGGCCGCGGGGCCGCTCCGCGCCGCCAAGTGCCCTGCCACTTGGCGGGCCAAGGGAGCGAAACGACGATTGAACCCGATCATCAGCAGTGCGCCGGACCGTGCGTGCGCCGCTTCAACCCGATCGAGCTCGTCCTCGGAAAGCGCGAGCGGCTTCTCGACGAATACGTGCTTGCCTGCCTCGAGCGCGCGCACGGTTAGCGACGCGTGACTGTCGTGCCGGGTGAGCACGAACACGGTGTTTACCTCGGGATCATCGAAGGCATCGTCGACGGTTGATGAGACGCGCTCGAAGTCGAACTGCTGACCGGCTATGGCAGCCGAGATACCACCGCCCGAAACAACCGTTCGAAGCCGTACCCCCTGCTGTTTGAGGATCGGGAGGAGGGTTCGCATCGCGAAGTTGCCAGCGCCGATGACGCCAGCCGAGATGATTCCCGGTGTAGAAGCGTCGACGAGGCGACGCTCGATACGGTGGACAGCCGAGCGACCGTTCGCCGATGACGAGTCCGGATACTGTAGCAGTATTCCGATGCTCGGCGCCGAACTCGCGACCAGATCATAGACCTCCGATGCCGCTCCGAGGGAAAAGCGGTGAGTGATCAGGGGTAGCGGATCCAGCTGCCCGCTCGCCATCGCCGCGAGTACCGCCTCGAAGTTGCGCTGCTCGGTCCATCGCACGTAACCGACAGGGTAATCGATGCCGCGATCCTCGTACTGTGCGTCGTACCGGCCCGGGCCATAGCTGCAAGAAACCTGAAAGGAAAGCTCCTTCTTGAAGAACTCGTCACGAGAGAGGTTCAGGCCTGTAACGCCGACGAGCACCAACCTGCCGCGCTTGCGCGACATGCGCGCCGACTCCCGGATCGGGTCGTCGGAGTCGGAGGCAAGCGTGAGGAGTACCGCATCAGCACCGACACCGTCCGTCAGCGCGATGACTTGCGCGACGGCGTCGGCACTGGCGCCATCGATGACCCGTGCGCCGAACCGCTCGGCGAGCTCGAGTCGCGCCGCCGAACGATCGATGCCGATCACCTGGCAGCCGTTGGCGCGCAGCAGCTGCACGCACAGAAGTCCGATCAAGCCGAGACCGTACACGACGACGGTCTCGCCGAACGTCGGCGCGGCGAGTCTGACTCCCTGCAGCCCGATGGCCGCGATCGGCGTGAACGCTGCGGCTTCGAACGTGACGTTCTCGGGAATCTTCGCGACGAGCGTGTGAGGCACGCTCACGTATTCGGCGTGCGGACCATTGCTCACGACTCGATCACCGACCTGGAAGCGGGACACCCGCTCCCCGACTTGCGTCACCACGCCGGCATTACAGTATCCCAGTGGAACCGGTGCACCGAGCTTCCCCTGGACGGCCTCGACCGTGGCCGCGAGGCCATCGGTACGGACCTTCGCGAGCACGTCGCGCACCTTATCCGGCTGACTTCGCGCCTTCGCGAGCAAATTGCCCTTGCCGAACTCGACGAGCATGCGCTCCGTGCCAGCGGAGACGAGCGACGTGCGCGACTGGATGACTACCCGGACGCCGGTCGCGAGCGGGACTGGAACGTCGAGGAGTGAGGTTTCGCCGGTGTCGAGACGCTGAAGGATCTGTTTCATGGACGCAGATGAGTGCGGAGGGCCCTGGCGCGCGGAGAATCACGCGTCGAGATGCAGTCGTGAGTCAGAGCTCGCGACCGCTGACGCGAACCTAGGTGGAGAGCGCCACCGTGCCGGTGATGCCCTGCGGTGCAGCCGGCTCGCGGCTGGAAGCGGTGCTGCGCCGGAGCGGATAGAACAGGATGGCAATCGCCACAAAAGGCACCAGCTTCAACCAGCCATAGAGAACCATGCCAAACTCCTGCTCAAACGGGAGGAGCCGCGTGACGGCGAACGCGCCGAGCAACACGCCGAGGGGAGAAGCACTGCCGCTCATCGCCGCGGTCGCCGTCGCAAGCACGAACGCGAGGATCACCGCCACGAGGAGAAACCCATAGATGGAGAAGTTGCCATACGCATCCGACAGCATGCAGTTGTAGTAGTCGAGCTTGGACACGCCTCCGTAGCGAAGGAGCAGGATCGTCTTCGCTGAGGTGAGCTTTGCCCGCTTTGCTTCGACCGTGAATGCGGTGCGGACGATCGGATCGAGTGACAGCACGAACGGGACCGCCCAGGCCGATCCCATCGCCGGGCCCTGCGTCTCGACGTTGTTCGCAATCATCGCAATCAGGTCCACGCCGTTGAGCCGCCACCGCAGCGTATCATCCTGCTTCTGATCGTGCACGGCGAACGGGAGGAAATTCTCCGGCGCGAGAATGCTTCCGCCGAACTGCTTGGTGAGTCGGATGTTCTCGACAACCTTCACCATGTAGAGCGCGGTGAGCGCAACCAACGCCACGGCGGCGATCTGCGCTGGATGCAGTCCACGTCGCTTGCGACCGGTGACGGTCGCAACGCCGTACAAGGTCACGAGCGTGACAATGGCGTAAAGCCGGCTGTTCACGAGCACATTCCCGAGAAACAGGATCGTCGTGATGGTCAGGCCGGCGCGCGCCATCCTTCTCAACACTGGACTGAGATCCGACGGAGCCCGCAGCAGGATCATTTGCGCAGCGAGCAGGAAGAGTCCGATCTCGACGAACGTGCGGTAAAACGCGAACTCCACGAGGCTCATCGACAACTGCACGTCGGCCAGACCCTCTCCGACGCGCCGAAAGAGCAGTCCATACTTCGCCGCCACGACGAAGTAGCCCACACCCAATATCATGCACCCGGCGAAAAAGAGGCCGAGCCGGATTGCGGACGCGGCAAATTGGCGGGAGGTCGCGTACCGGCGCTCGCGTCGCTTCCGCAGCACGGCATACAAGACGATCAGGGGAAACTGAAACAGGACGAACGCCCATGCCTGGACCCAGGCGTACCTGTCCTGCATCGACGAATCGACTTCGGGCGCCGCAAACGTCGGCGCAACGTTGAGATAGATCACGGATTGGGCATACACGAGCAACACAAACACGTCTCGCTCAAGCGACAACTGCCCGAGCGCGATTGCGACAACGGGCAGAAGCAGTGCCCAGAGGAGGACAAGCCACATCACTGCGGACATGTTGTCAGCGCTACTTGCGCAGCGCGCCTCGCGCGCCAAGGGTGCCGAGGAAGGTGCGGCTCGCTTGGACCAGCCGCTCGTAATCGGCCCGGCGTCGTGTCCGAAGTTGCCCGAGCGACGACACGACGAGCAGCCACACGAGCGCCACAAAACCGCCGAGCATCGCGCCCACTACCGCCATGAGTCCTCGGTTCGGCGCGGAACGACGCAATGGCACGGTCGCTCGCTCCACGACCGTGATCAACGGAGTATCGTTCACTTCGCTGATGCGTGCGGCTTCGTACTCGCGACGCAGCGTGGTGTAGAGTTCCTGATACACCGATATCTGTCGCTGCAGCCGGTCGTATCGAGCCTGAAGCGCTGGCGCTTCGCGGAACGATCGATTCGTTTGGAGGAATACCTGCAGGGCATCCTCGAGCCGCGCCAGTGAATCCTGCGACTCGCGAAGTCGATCTCCCGTGAAGCGCCGTCGCTGGCGAGCCTGCGACTGTCGGGTGCCGAGGTTGAATTCGTTCAGCACCTCTACGAAGCGACGAGCCACCAGCATCGATGCCTGCGCATCAGGAGCAGTGGTCTTCAGTTCGATGATCCCCGTTCTCGGGTTGACGCTCACCGATGAATTCTTTCGCAAGCCCTTCAACGCGCGATCCATCCAATCCTCGGGCGTCTTTTTCTTCCGGGCGTAGAGTTCCATCACGAGCAGCGAATCACCGCGTGCACCACCACGGGCCGGAAGACGGCTCTGCAACACGCGTCCCATCACCTCGTTCGAGTAGAGTACATCCGCATAAAACGCTGGACTGCTCGTCGGCGACGATGAAAAACCGACGCCGAGCTGTGCGGCCATGCTTGCGAAGCCGCCAAGGGCAGACGAACGATCAGGCGCGTCGGCTATGAAGCTGGTTGTCGCGGTGTAGGTCGGAGTGACGGCAAAGGTGAGCGCGAACGCGAGTGCGGCGCTGACGAGCGGTAGCACGATGAGTACGCGCCACCGTGCGACGATCGCATCCAGCAGGTCCCAGTTGCTCCCACCTTCGTCCGTTGCGACGTGGTCGTCGTGGTACGCAGTGGGACCGGGATAAGGCGTGGGCATTTGATTACGCTCGGGAGAATCGCGCCAACGACAGATTTCCGCTATCGATCTGTCGATGAGCTGGCGGCATCACAGCCTACGGTCAAACTCGCGCGAGTCGCCAGGACGTCGGCCGGTTGCGCCTACAGGCCCATGAATATGCCGCTCTCGCGTGCGGCGCGCCAGTCGTGGCACGGGGCAAATGGAGCGCGCGTTGCGCGCAGTCGACGACGCGTCGACTCGAGACATCGCGGACCGCGCACCACTGGGGCCAATGCCGCCTCGATGCTATACTCAACCAGCGCGTGAGCGACGCTGCAATCAGTAACGTCTCCTCCAGAACAGAGTCGCGACCCGATACTCGGTCGCGCGGCCCCTCGAGATGTCGAGCGACGTACACCAAGCGTGACCGAACCCGATCCGCGCTCGACGCGCAATGCCTCACTCTGGATTGACGCGCTGTCGCTCGGCCGTCGTATCCGCGCCAGCGGGCTGCCGCATTTCCTCCTCGCACTCGTCTCGATTCAAGGGGCGAGCTATCTGGCGCAATTCGCCATCGCGCGACTGGTCAGTCCGGCCGACTTCGGTATCGTGCGCACCGTCGAAGCAACGCTGGGGCTCGCCCTCATCGTAGCCACGGCCGGGATTCCGTCGCTCGCGATCAAGAGCATTGCCGCCATGCCGACGCCCGCCCTGCAGGGTCGGCTGCTCCGGCGGCTGCTTTCCCTCGTGGCGATCACCAGCGCAATCACCGCCTGCGTGTTGGTCGTCGGCGCACCGTCGATCGTAGCCACCGCGGCCCAGCCGTGGCTGGCCAGACTGGCCTTCCTGCTCGTGCCGATGTCGCTCGCCCGCACCGCAATCAATTTTTTTCAGGGCATTCGCCAGGTGCAGCGGATCTCGCTGTACGTCGCCTGCGCGGCGCTCGCAGGTGTTGCGACCATCACGCACCTGGTGGCGACGCGCGGACTCGCTGGCTGGATCGGAGGCCGGTACCTCGGAGAACTGATGATCGCCGCGGTCGCCGCGGCGCTCTGTTGGCGATACATCCGCCTCGATGAGGTCCTGCCCGTCGAGGTGCATCCGCGCCTGCTACTGAGCGAGGGCGTCACCTTGTCGCTCTCGCTCCTCGTCCGCGCCGCGACGGACAACGTTCCGGTGCTGGCGCTCGGCTGGTTCGCCGTGGCGGCGAGTGATATCGGCTTCTTTGGTCTCGCGTCACTCGTCGCCGCCGCACTGCTCCTCCTTCCCGGTGCGTTGAACAGCCTGGCCCTCGCCCCCCTTGTCGCCGCGTTGCGTAACGAGTCCGTCGATGCGAGGCGATTGCTGCTTCGCCTGCACGCGTACAGCGCGTTGCTCACCGTGCCACTCGCCCTCCTGCTGCTCGCGCTACTGCCAGTCCTGCTGCGCAGCTTCGCGCCAGCATTTCTCCCGGGAGTGCATCTTCTGCAGGCGCTACTGCTCGTCGTGCCGCTACGCGGCGCGACGACGACGAGCGGCGGAGCCATGTTCGCCGCTGGAAAGGTTGCGACCGGGCTTCGCTTTAATCTCCTTGTGCTGGCTTGCTCGCTCGGATCGCTGGTGCTGCTCGTCCCGTCGTACGGCGCGGCCGGAGCCGTCGGCACGATTGTAATGACCGAGGTGATCGCCGCACTCCTCTTTACCAGCGGCGCATGGCGCGCGCTCGCGAAGTCGGGAGGTCCGTCAAACTAGGCAGCGAGCGAAACTGTGCCTACGTCAGCAATTCGTCGAGCAGGCGCGCGAAGTAGTTGCGGCGGCGCGTGTAGGGATACTCAGTCTCGGCGCGGTGACGCGCACCTGCCTGCATCGCATTCCTCCGGAAGTCCGACTCGAGCAGACCGAGCACAGCGGCGGCTAACGCCTCGGGATCTGTGCCCTCAACCAGCTCGGCCGAGTCGCCCACCAACTCGGGCACGGCGCCCACCGGTGAGGTGACAACTGCCGCGCCGCAGCTCATCGCTTCAAGGATGGAGAGTCCGAATCCCTCAAAACGCGACGGCTGAAGGTAGAGTGCACACCGTTGCAGCAGCTCCACTTTTCGCTCGACCGACACGACTCCAGTGAATTCGATCGCCTCAGCAACCTCCAGCGATCGAGCGAGAGCGAGGAGCCGAGGAAAGTCGCTGCCTTGTCGTCCGACGATCTTCAGCGTGATGTCTCGCCGACGTTCGCGCAGCCGGGCGAACGCGTGAATGAGCTCGGCGATGCACTTTCGCTCGGAGTTGCCACCGTGCATCCCGGAGCCGGCGACACACAGCAGGAATGACTCCCTTCCCGCGACTCCGGGATGATATAGCTCGGTGTCCACGATCAGTGGACAGTATTCAGGCCTGCTGACCGAGAACTGACGTGGCATGCTCTCGTGCTCGAATCGCGACAGGAAAACGTTGACGGTCGCCTGTTCGAGGGCGAATCGGTGCAGCGCCCGGGCCATGGGCGTGCGCATCGGCCACTTCCATGCGTCGAAGACGCCAGTGAGCACGACTGGCCGTCGGAGCATCTTGCCCAATAGCGTCGGCGCGAAGCCCCACGTCCACCACCATCCGAAATACAGGTCCGCGGGGCGTAGCGCCCGAGGCGAGACTGCGACGTCCACGTCGCAGCCCAGGTCTGCGAGGATGCGCAGATCCTGCGCATAGAAGTCGACCCTGTCCAGAATGTCCCGACTTTCGACCCGACAAAAGAACGACACCTTTGGACGGCGGCTCATACCGGGACATCCGCGGCCGTCACGCTCCCGGGGGACATATCCGAATGATGTCGTCCCTGACTTCGAAGCTCCAGTCCGGACGTTCGCGCCTGACCGCCTCGCGCAGTTCGGGAATGGTCGGATACCCACCCTGTCCCGTAAAATCGCGCGCGTCGTCGACCAGAATGACGTGGTTCGCCACGGGATGTCCCCAGATGTGCTTGAGCTCCGACACGATCGGCGAATCGAGGTCTCCGCGACCCGTAATCTCGCCCGAGTAGTGACCGTCGAGCCAGAAAAGGCAACGATCGGCAACATTAACCAGCACTTCGGGAAGCTTTCGTCCTGAATCCCCAATGACAAACTCGACGTGCGCGTCGTCGTGAAAGCGCCGCCTGGCATTGCGCGCGAGCACGGGGTCGATCTCGATGGACACCAGCCGCGTGAAGTCGCCGCGCACACGCCAGATTGTATCGCCGAAGTAGGTGCCTGTCTCGATCAGCGTTCTCAGCCCGTAGCGCTGCGCATACTCCCGGAGGGTCCGAACCTTCAGCCGATGAGGAGCTGGGCCGCGTTCATCGGGATGGTTGTTCCACCGACGTTCTTCGAGACGGTCGCGGACGAAGCGGATCGCGCCGTAAACGGGAGTGCGCCGAATTGCGAAGCGGATCCGGGACGAAAGCATTGTTCGATGATTGACTCGTGGAATGGAAGCATCGCGCGGCTGGTATCGAGACGCACACCGCCAAACCTAGTCGATGTGCGTCACGGCGTCCGGGATCGCGCGACTCCGCCTCCTCGCCCCATCCTCGTCAGTGCCGAGGAGTGCATCGATCACCCTCGTTCCCGCGTGTCCATCCCATCCTTCCGGAACCGGCCGCCCCGGCCGGTGTGCAACCGCGCGCACCAGCGCCGGTAGGGTCGCAGGGCTGAGGACGAGCTGATTCGTGCCCTCAGTGATCGTGATCGGCCGCTCCGTGTTGTCGCGTAACGTAAGACAAGGAATGCCGAGCGCGGTGGTCTCCTCCTGAAGCCCGCCTGAATCCGTGACGACGACCCGCGCGTTGACGACAAGCTCAAGCATCCGCTCGTACGGGACAGGAGGCTCGAGCACGATCTTTCCGGCGTCCAGCCCGAACTCGGACATTTTCTCGCGCGTGCGCGGATGAACCGGGAAGACGACCCGCCGCGTCTCCGCAATGTCTCGTAGCGCAGTGATGATCGTTGCCAGCCTCTGCGAGTCGTCCACGTTCGACGGTCGGTGCAGGGTGACGACGACCGGCGCATCTTCGGCCACGACGGCAGCCCTCGCGAAGCCGTGTCGCGCGAGCGCGTACTGGAGCGTGTCGATCATCACGTTGCCGACGAAGATGATCTTTTCCGGCGCCTCTCCCTCGGCGCGCAGACGAGCGTCCGCATCGCGCGAGGGAGTGAGCAAGAGCGACGCGAGCCGGTCGGTCACGATCCGGTTGATCTCCTCGGGCATGCTGCGGTCCCCGCTCCGCAGACCCGCCTCGACGTGCGCGAGCGGTTGCCCGATTTTCGCCGAAACGACGGCGGCGGCCAGCGTCGAGTTCACGTCGCCGTACACGACAACCCAGCTGGGCCGAACGCGGAGAAGCTCAGGCTCGATTCGCTCCATGATGCGCGCCGTCTGCTGCGCATGCGAGCCGGAACCGACCGAGAGATTGATGTCCGGTTCGGGGATTCCGAGCGAAGCGAAGAACGAGCTCGACATCGACTCGTCGTAGTGTTGCCCGGTGTGGAGAATGACCTGCTCGATTCCCCGCGCCAGTCCAGCGCGATGTACGGGAGCCAGCTTGGGAAAATTTGGACGAGCGCCGACGACATGAAGGATGGTGATCCGGGACGACGGCATCAGTTGACTGCCTCGCCAAGGACCGCTCGCTCACGTGATAGACACTGAAGCGCGCGCTCGTTCGCGTGAAGGCTCCGCGTCTGGAGATGCATGATCAACTCGCGCCTCGTAGGTGCGTGATGGGCTTGCCCGCAAGCCGACTGGCTCGCGTCGCGAATGCCAGGCGCATAGCTTCAAAAATCATCTGATCTTTTTCCGAGCTGGGCCGCTGTGCGAACCACGTGATGGTGCGGACGGTCATACTGACGCAGTCGTGACCACGGAGCCCGCGCGGCGTGGCTGCAAGCGGTCACTCGACCTGACACGCGGCCGTCCGGGAACTGATGAAGCAGAGCGGCGACACACTTCGCGAGTACTACGAGCAACCTGCCGGAGAGACTTCCGCGACTCAGCGCGACCAGTGTTCAGTCACGGCCGGAGAGCGAACGGGCCTGTCTGCCGACGAGCCACATGGCCGCGTCACTGCAGCATGGGGCAGCTGCTCGACAAAAACTAACGCTCCTCACCCCGCGCGCGAAGTCCTGCGCTGTTGGCATCGTCTTCGTATCCCACGACACACGAGCCCGCATATGACGACACAGGTCGCGGCAGCTCGAGCGTCAGTCTCCCAGACCTCGAGTACGCCAACCGCCCTCAGTACGCACCCGTCCTCCGCATCACCGCCGGCACCGTCAGCACCAGAATCTTGAAATCCAGCCACAGTGACCACTGATCCACGTACTCCGTATCCAGACGCACCCGCTCCTCGAAATCCATCACCACGCTGCGTCCAGATACCTGCCACAATCCGGTGATCCCCGGTTTGGCCGCGAGTCGCCGGAAATGGTGATCGTCGTAATCGACGAAATCATCCTCCGGCACCGGCCGCGGCCCCACCAGCGACATGTGGCCCATGAGGACGTTCAGGAACTGTGGCAACTCGTCGAGACTCCATCTCCGCAGCAACCGTCCGACCCGCGAGATACGCGGATCATCCACGATCTTGAACGTTCTGGGGTCGCCCGAACTGTTGAGATGCTCCAGGCCTGTGCGCTCATCGTCGGCCCCCAACCGCATCGTCCGGAACTTCAGCATTCGGAACCGCTGCCCACCCAGCCCGACCCGGTGCTGCGTGAAGAATACAGGGCCCGGCGAATCCAGCGCGATAGCCAGGGCGATGACCACGCTTACAGGCGCGGCAAGGAGTGTCGCGATCGATGCGACGAACACGTCGACGCATCGCTTGGCGAACACCTGCGGCGCCCGCAGCGTGGGAGGCTGCACCCGGATCAGCCCATGCGGCCCCCGCCATGCGATGCTCGGCCTCACGCCCACCACGTCGAACCCCGGAGGCGACGAGAGCACCTCACAGCCAGCGTTCAACCCGATCTCGAGCAGGCGCGCGAAGCGACGCGAATCCACGGCGCCGAGCACGATCACTGACTCCGCCCTGGTCTCCCGGATGAGCCGCGCCAACTCGTGCGACCCGATGTCGGCATGACGATGGTCGAGCGACACGCGTCCGGCGATGCGGTACCCCGATCGAGCATCGAGGGACGCTTCCGCGCCTGGAGCAGACGCGACGATGGCCGGGACGAGTCGACGGTGTTCCGGCAGCAACCACGCGATCAATGCCGCGACGGAACCGCGGGCGAGAAAGAGCGCGCCGGTGGTGACGATGGCGAGGCCGATGGCAATCGGCGCCGCGCCAAGCGTCGGATTCGCCCAGAAATTGGACCAGCACACGACGAGCGTGCCGAGTGCGCTGCCGACGAGCAGGTGCAGCGTCGAATAGGGGCGATCCGACCGCTGATAATTTCCCGTGAGGACGAGCGCCAGCAGCACCGCGCCGCAGAACTCCGCCGTACTGGAGAACGGGACGCGCCCGTGACCGAGTTGTGCAGCGGCCCACTCCACCAGCCGCCGCACCGCGATTGCGGACGCTCCGGCCGCCAGCACGTCGCCCACCGCCAGCGACAGCACGCGAAGCACGGCGCGCGTGAGGTGTCGACGCTCCGTGCCGTCCTTCGTCTGATGCAGTACGACGTCGGGACGCACGAGGAGCGACAGCTCGCGATCCGTGAGCTCGGCCGCCTCCCGATCCACGACCGGTCGATCGATCGTGGCCCACTCCTGCATCTTGGTCATGCGGTCACGACGAGCCGAAATGACATGTCGGCGATGGGTGCGAAAAAGTGGGATCAGCCTGCAACGGAAAACTAGCCCGGACGGTCGAGGCGGGGCACCCCTGCTCCACCCCTCGACAGGACGTGCACGACCTGCTGTGCGAATTCCGTGCGAAAGCGTTCCGCGGAGTACCGAAACCCGTTGGCACGAATCGCCTCGTGGTCCCAGTTCCGACCCCGACTGCGATCCACCGCAGCACTCAACGACGCCACCGACGGCTCGTCGAAGAATTCGGCCGTTACACCATCGATCATCGACTCTCGAAGCGCCCCGCGACCGTACGCGATCACCGGCAACCCGTGCATGTTCGCCTCCACTGGCGCGATCCCGAAGTCCTCCTCGGCGCAGAACACCATCGCCCGGCAGGTCTCCATGAGCTCGCCCGCGCGCAGTTCGCTCACGTCTCCCTCGAAGGTCACGGTGGGCCCGGCAAGCTTCTCGAGACGCGCGCGCTCCGGACCATCCCCCGCCACGATGAGGCGCTCTCCAAGAGCGTTCGCCATCTCGATGGCGAGATCCACACGCTTGTACGGGACGAGCCTGCCGAGCGCCAGCAATGCATCGGAGCGGCCCGCGCGGGCACTCGGGACGGGCTTGGGAGTCACCGGCGGGTAGACCACCGAGGCGTCGCGTCCATACGCGCGCCGGATCCGATCGGCGATGTAGTGCGAGTTGGCAACGAAGTGATCCACCCGCCGAGCGCTCGCGCGATCAATACGGCGCAGCAGCGGAGCGGCGAGTGAGAGCGCGGTACTGGCCAGTCCCGACTCTCGCTGATAGTCGTGCTGCAGGTCCCACAGGTAGCGCGGTGGCGAATGGCAGTAGCAGATGTGCGGCGTGTCAACCTGCGGGCGCACCGATTTCGCGAACGCATGTGAGCTGCTCACGATCAGGTCGTAGCCGCTCGTGTCGAGGCTGGCGAATGCCGCGGGATACAGCGGCAGGTACCAGCGGTGATGGGTGCGCGCGAACGGCAGACGCGCAAGCCAGCTTTCCGCGGCGCGCTGCGTCGTGCCATTCAGCGATCGACGCCCCTCGCCGAGCACGCCGACGACGAGGTCCGCGCGCGGGAACAACGTGAGGATCTCCTCGACAGTGCGCTCGGAACCTCCCCACGCGACGATCCAGTCGTGCACCACCAATACCCGGAGCGCGGAGAAGTTTGCCATCGAGAGTAGTTAACGGACTGCGGCGCGGACTCACAACCTGCTGCGCGACACAGCGATGACTCCCGGTGACGAGCGCGCGCACCTAGGTTTCCCACGATGATGCCGGACACCTTTCCCTTCGGTCACGTTCGCGCCTCGTCACACGCCGGGCGCCGCTGCGCGGCGGCAGTCGCCCTGATCTTCGCATCGCTTGGATGCGAGCCGTTGTTGCTGAGCCCGCCGCAGTACGGTGATGTGCAGGTCAGCGTGACTTCCGGAGCCGGCGTGCCGTTGCCAGGGGTGCTCGTCAACCTGTACACGGGTCAGCGGCCCATCGAGTACGCACAGACTGACGCCACCGGCGCGTACACGTTCATGAATGTGCCGCCGGGGAACTACGGCGTCGTGGCGACAGTCCCTGATAGCCTGGCGGACATTGGCGACCCCTTCGCCTACCGCGATAATCTGGTCGTCACTCCAGGTGTGCGACTGACTGCCGCGTTCACCTTCGCGCGTTGCACGGGATCAATCGTCGTGTCGGTGCTGGACGCCACAGGGCTACCGGCGGGGGGCGTGCCAGTGACCCTCTACAGCACCGTGGGCGTGGTGGGGTCGTTGCCGACCGCGACTGACGGCCTGAGTCGGTTCTCCGCGATACGATGCGGCGAATACGGAGTGCGGCTCGGAGAGAATGCGGGATACACGCTCACGGACGGTCGCGGCAGTTCGTTCATCGATGGCGCGCGCTTGACGCCAGGCAACCCGGACCTCGCACTCTCGTTCCGCGTCAATCGCTGCCGAGCATCCATCCGCGTGCTCGCTCGGAACGCCGCTGGCGCGGGCGTGCCGGGGGGAATCGTCACGGTGCGTACATCCGTCGCCGAACTCGCGAAGGGTGTCACGACAGCGGATGGGTCCCTGATCTTTGCGTCGATCCCCTGTGGCATGGAGCTCGGCGTCGAGATCGTTCCACCCAACGGCTACTCCGTGCCGCCCGGCCGAGGTACCAGCCTGTTCGACGGCATCCGCCTCACCGACGGATCGTCCTCCGATCTCGTCTTCCGGCTCAACCAGCCGTAGCCCTCACCAAACCAGCGGGCGGGATGCGCGAAGGCAGCGTGAGCCACGCGAGGGTGAGGATGACCCAGAACGCCGGGTCGGTGTGCGACTGGTAGAACAGGTTGAACACTGCGGCCCCTGCAACGAGCGCGCGATACGGGCCTCCACGCACGAGTGGCACACCGAACATGAGCAGCAGGCAGAGCAGGCCGACGACCCCGGTTTCCGCGAAGATGGTCACATATAACGAGTGGAAGCTGGCGTAGCGGTTTCCCGGAAACACGTCCTGCAGGACTGTGTACGCGCTGCCGTACCCGAGCCCGATCGCCAGCCGCGGCAGCGAGGACGTCGCCTCCTGAATGCCGCGGCCGATCAGGAGGACGTGCTCCCGTGAGGAGCCTTCGTCCACGGACAACCGCTGCGCGAACGGCTCCAGCGCGGTTCCGACCCACTCACGGGCGGCGGGCGAGGCGACGAGCGCGAGCGCCGCGGACGTGAGCGCGATGGACAGCGCGAACAGGAAGCCGAACGACACCGTTCGCACGCGTCGCTCGAGGATGAGCACGGCAAAGGTCGCGAGTCCCGCAATCGCGGCGGAGCGGGAAAGCGTGGCCACGCTCAGCAGGAACGCGAGGGTGAGTAGTACCCAGCGCGGTCCGCGCCCCGGGCGATACCCCACGAACCATCCGTAGAACAGGAGCACGAGTCCCGCGCGATTCTGGTCCGCGACGGTGCCCGAGAGACGGGGCACGATTCCCCCGTAGGTGGACGGCACGAGGTCGACGGACAGACTACCCAGCCGCCACACGTCGGGCACGACGCTCACCAGGTTGGCCAGCTGGAGCGCATCGAACGCGGCGAAAATCAGCAGACCGGCCACGGCGCCACGCTCGAACACACCATCCAGTCCGCCGCGATCGCTTGCCGCGATCACCACGGACAGCGTACCCGCAAGGTCCACCGCCAGAAGCGCAGCTCGCGACGACGACTTCGTCATCTCCGGGCTGACGAAGACCGACGTGGCGACGACGGCAAGAAAGGACAGCGTCAGCGTCAGGAATGCGGATGATTGCCGCGTCATCCGGATGGGGCGCCCGCACAGATGCCGGCGCAACAACTCCGAGGCCAGCACGAGTGGCGTGAGAGCGAGGAATGGCTTCAGAATGAATGGACCGGCACCGCCAAGCAGGTCGATGCGATCGGCGCCGATCAGTGCCACCCACAGCATGAAGAGGATGTCGTGCACGCTCGAGCTTCCGCTCCGCGTATCAATGCGCGCATTGCTCATGCGCGCAACAGGATCCCGATGTTGCGCCAGAAGCCGTGCTCCCGTCTCAGGCGAAGACGCGCGATCTCGATCTTGCGACGGAAGAGTCCGTGCTCCTGGAGTCTGGTGTACGCGCGAAGAAATCGGAGGTCGCGTTCTCCCAGGCGCGACTCGAAGCGCTGGAGGAATGCTGACGCCTGCCGCGTCGTTCGCTCGATCTCGGAGTGCAGATGCGCGGTCTGCATCAGCGCCTGTCCCACTCTGGCGGGCAGTTCGTACCACCGGGGCCTGGCGGCGCGCGCAGCGCCGACGACGTTGGCGTCATGCTGCCGGTACAGCATCGTGGGCTCACGCACGGCCACGATCCGCCCGAACGTCACGGCGACACAGGCATACCACCAGTCGTGATACACGGCGCCCGACGGCAGGCGGCCAACGAGCTCGCGCAGGGGGCGGTTCAACATCACCGTCGCACCCGTCGCCACGTTCTGCACCATGATCCGGCGGAGCGACACCGGCTCCGGATCGACGCCGGAAAAATGCCAGAATGAGTGGTCGATGACTCTCAGCGCGTCGTCCACGACCACGAGGTCCGTGTGTACGAGGACAGGACCAGGCGCTGCCTTCTCAGCGGCGCGCATCGCCGACAGCGTGACGGCGATCTTGGCGGGAAGCCACACGTCGTCCTGGTCGGCGCACATGAGATATTGCGAATCGGCGGGCACACGGGTGAGCAGCCAGTCGAAGCCCGCGGCAGGGCCAAGCCG
>JANLTI010000258.1:0-5907 GCA_031362845.1 Gemmatimonadaceae bacterium
CCTACGCCGCAGAACACGGACTTGCCACCGTGCTCCTTGGCGATGTTGTTGATCAACTCCTGAATGATCACCGTCTTGCCGACGCCGGCGCCGCCAAAGAGGCCGATCTTGCCGCCGCGCACGAATGGCGCGACCAGGTCCACGACCTTGATGCCCGTCTCGAAGATCTCCGTCTTCGGCTCGAGATTGACGAAGTCGGGACGCTTGCGATGGATGGGCCAGCGCAGCGCATCCTTTGGAATGTCGGCGCCGTTGTCGATGGGTTCGCCGAGCACGTTGAGGATGCGACCGAGCGGCGTCGCGCCGACCGGCACCGTGATCGGTCCGCCTGTATCGAGCACCTCCATGCCACGCACGACCGCGTCGGTGGAGCTCATCGCAACCGCACGCACCTGATTGCGGCCGATGTGCTGCTGCACCTCCACCGTCACGCGGATCTTCTGGCCCGAGTCGGTCGTTGCGCTGATCTCGAGCGCGTTGTAGAGCTCCGGCAGATGACCCGATTCGAACTCGACGTCGAGTACGGGGCCGATGACCTGCACGACCTTGCCGATCTGTTGGGACGCAATCGCTGTTGCCATGTCTACCCCTGGAGAGCCGCAGCACCGCCGACGATTTCGGCGATTTCCTGCGTGATCTGCGCCTGGCGGGCGCGGTTATAGGTGCGTCGGAGCACGTTGAGAATGTCCCCCGCGTTGTCCGTTGCATTCTTCATCGCCGTGCGGCGCGCCGCCTGCTCGCCCGCCGCCGTTTCCACGAGCGCGCGATAGACCGCGTTGCGAACGTAGGACGGCAGCAGCTCCGTGAGGATCGCTTCCGCGTTCGGGAACAGCAGGTAGTCGCGCTGCACGCCCGCGTCGCGCGCGCTCGCGCCCTCTTTGGTCGCCGGGGGGGTGACCGGGAGCACCTGATCCGTCGTCGGCGGCGTGCTGAGGACCGAGTTGAACTTGGAATACGTGACGTAGACGCCGTCGAGCTTTCCCACGACGTAGTCCGCCATCAGTGCATCGACGATCTCCGCCGCATTCACCGCGGTGGGGCGATCCGTGACATCGATGCGCTGCGTCGCCAGCTCGCGACCGATGTACTTGAAGTAGCCAAGGCCCTTCTTGCCGATGACGTGCACGTCCACCTGCGCGCCGGCCTGCTCGAGCTTCGCGAGTTGGGCGCGGGCTTCCTTGATCAGGTTCGCGTTGAACGCGCCGGCGAGGCCGCGGTTGCTCGTGAGCACCACGAGCGCCACCCGCCGCTGCTCGGCCGGCTGCCGCAGCAGGGGAAAGCGCTCGGCCAGCTCGGGCGAATAGAGACTCGAGATCACGTCAGCCAACGCCGTCGCGTACGGACGGGCGGCGACGACGCGATCCTGGGCGCGCTTCATCTTGGACGTCGCCACCATTTCCATCGTGCGCGTGATCTTGCGCGTGTTCTCGACGGACTTGATGCGACCCTTGAGCTCGCGTCCCTTAGCCATTGCCCTTCGGCGCGGTCTTCTTGTACTCCTCGATCCCGCGGCGCAGGTCGGCCTCGGTCTCCTTGGAAATCGTCTTCTCGCTGCGCAAGCGCTCGCCGACCTGCGGGAACTGCGATGCCATGAACGCGTGGAACGCCTTCTCCCACGCGCGCAGTGCCGGCACCGGCACGTCGTCAATGAAGCCGTTCGCCGTGGCGAACAGGATCATGACCTGCTGCTCGACGGGCATGGGATCGTACTGGCCCTGCTTGAGGATCTCCACCGTGCGCGCGCCGCGCTCGAGCTGCTTCTTCGTCGTCGCATCGAGGTCGGACGCGAACGACGCAAAGGCTTCGAGCTCGCGATACTGTGCGAGGTCGAGACGGAGACGTCCGGCCACCGACTTCATCGCCTTGATCTGCGCCGAACCTCCGACGCGACTGACCGAGATGCCGACGTTCACGGCTGGCCGGACGCCGGCGTAGAACAGGTCGGCCTCGAGAAAGATCTGTCCGTCGGTAATGGAGATGACGTTCGTCGGGATGTACGCCGACACGTCACCGGCCTGGGTCTCGATGATCGGCAGCGCCGTGAGCGATCCGCCCGGCTTGAGGATGTTGACGCCGTCGACCACCGACGGATCTTCCGACAGCTTGGCGGCGCGCTCCAGCAGGCGGGAGTGGAGGTAGAACACGTCGCCGGGGAATGCCTCGCGGCCCGGCGGGCGACGCAGGACGAGCGACAGCTGACGATAGGCGGCCGCCTGCTTCGACAGATCGTCGTACACGCAGAGCGTGGGCTGGCCCTCGTTGTACATGAAGTATTCGGCCATCGCGCAGCCCGAGTAGGGCGCGATGTACTGCATGGGCGCGGGATCGGAGGCGGACGCGACGACGACGATGGTGTATTCCATCGCTCCTTTTTCCTTCAGGCGCGCCACGACCGATGCCACGGTGGACGCCTTCTGACCGATGGCGACGTACACACAGATGACGCCCTGGCCCTTCTGGTTGATGATCGTATCGACGGCGATGGCCGTCTTGCCGGTGCCGCGGTCGCCGATGATCAGCTCGCGCTGTCCGCGTCCGATCGGAATCATGGCATCGATGGATTTGATGCCCGTCTGCAGCGGCTCCTTCACCGGCTGGCGCACGATGATGCCCGGCGCCTCGCTCTCCACCTTTCGTGTGGTCGTCGCGGCGATGTCGCCCAGACCATCGATCGGCCGTCCGAGGGCATCCACCACGCGACCCACGAGCGCGGGCCCGACGGGCACTTCGAGCACGCGTCCGGTGCGACGTACCTCGTCGCTCTCCTTGAGCTGGAGGTAATCGCCCAGCACCACCGCGCCGATGTTGTCTTCCTCGAGATTGAGGGCAAGCGCCGTGATCGTCGCGCCCGTTTCGCTCGAGTGCACCTCCAGCATCTCGCCCGCCATCGCCTTTCCGAGGCCGTAGATGCGGGCGATTCCGTCCTTCACCTCGAGGATCGAGCCGACTTCCTCGACGTCGAGGTCGTGCAGGTCGGCGGCTTCGATTTCCTTAAGGAGGATGTCCTTGATCTCGCCAGGGCGGAGCGTCGTGTCGGATGCCATACGGAGGTGTTTTTGATGGGGGCGGGGCGCGTGCCGGGCACAGCTTGTGAAATTTATCACAAGCCCGGAATGGAAGCAACCGGTCAGGGTCGCCACCGCCCCGCTCCGCGTACTCAAAATGGAAAGGCCGCAAATGGAAAGGGGCGGGTCCCTGAAATCACCCCGGGCACCCACCCGGCCACCTGCCGGGCACCTCTCCACACCCGCCCGAACATCCGCCCCGGATACCCATGCGAGGCACTTTTCGCTGTGCGCGCGGCCGATCGGTGCGGCGCGCTCGACGCTCGCCAGTAGCCTGTCGACATGTCCTCCGGCATGCGTGAGCTCAGGGTCTGGCAGGAAGCCGTGTCGCTCGCCGGAGACGTCGTGCGCGCGGCGCGCCAGGGCATGAAACGCGAAACGAAGTCGATCTCCGACGCGGCGATGCTCACCGCGCTCGCGGTCGCGACGCATATCGCGGATGGCTACGCCCGACTCACCCCCCCGGAGCAACGCGATTCATATCGCTCGGCGAAGCGCGCCTTGCTGCGCCTCGAGACAGAACTGGCGGTCGCGCGACACGCGGATCTCCTGCCTACAGGCGCGTTCACCGACCTCACCGCACGCTCGGCACTCGTGTCGAAGCTGCTCACGGGCTACGTGGCGTACCTGGATCGGCAGATCGTCGACGATGCCGGTCGCCTTCCACTCACCGCCGGCGTGGCGGATGCGAGCCGAACTACCCCCGACTCCGCCCGTGCCCCTTCGTGAAACGGTCGATCAGATCCACGGCGCGCAGCCGCGCGAGTGACGCGGGCCGCGTCCCCACGATGCGCTGTGCCGTGCTGGAGAGATGCGACGAGCTGGCGAAATCGAGCACCGTGGCCACGTCGCGCACGTCGTATCCCGGATTCTTCGCCAGCTCGGCAGCCGCGATGAGGCGCACGAGATCGATCACGCGCTTGAGATTCGGCGCGCCGGCCGCAGCGAACGTGCGACTGAGATGTTCGCGTGTCACGCCGAGCGCGTCGGCGAGCAGCTGGGTGCGCACGGGACGTCCCGACCAGGCCACGATACAGCGCCAGGCGCCCTGCTGCAGCGGGGTGCCGAGCTCGAGAAGGGGGGGCGGTTCGTGCAGCGCGAGCGCGAACCGATTGGAGAAGGCGTGACGCAACACCATGTCGCGGCACACGGCATCGTCCACGGATTCCACGACCACGTCGGCGAAGTCGAGACTGGCACACTGCGCCAGCGCGGGTGCTTCCGACGCACGGAGCGCGCACAGCCCGAAGAAGGGCACGCTCGGGAACTCCCGCGCCAGCGCGGCGGCTCGCCACGTGTCGTCACCAGCGGCGGCGAGATCCACGACCGCCGCGTCCACGAGCGCCGTGCGGAAGAACGACTCGAGTTCCTCGGCAGTTCGCGCGAGCAGCAGCCGAGCACGTCGTCGAGGAAACGCGGTCCGCATGAGCGCGCGCGCGCGTTCGCGCGTGGTGTGCAGCACGATGAGCGGCGGCGGCGCGACGGCGCGCGATGCGACGGACGAGGGAGCGACGCGGGGCGGCAGCGCGACGGTCATGGTTCGTCACGCGCCCGATCGACGCCCCGCTCCAGGGCGAGATCGAGTTGGCCGGCGGGTGCGTCCAGCGAGGGTGCCGGCGCCGGCGCCCGCGTGCCGGAGATCATCGCGTGCGCATGGTGGAGCACCTGACGCGCATTGCCATACGAGATGCACTCGGCGGCCTCCCCGTAGGCGACCCATCGACACGCCGTGATGCCTTCGGCCCGCTGTGGCGCGGTATCCGACTGCGATGTCTCCATGAGGAAAAAATGACACACCTTGTGAATCAGTCGGCCACGGAAGCGGAAATACCAGTCGATCGTGTCGATCCGACCGCGCAGGGAGAGGTCGTTCAGTCCCGCTTCCTCACGCACTTCGCGCAGTGCCGCGTCTTCGGCGCGCTCTCCCGCCTCGAGATGGCCCTTGGGGAACCCCCAGTTCGCGTAGCTGTCGCGGATGAGGAGAAAGAGTGGCGCCCCGTCCGCGACGCGGTACACCACGCCGCCGGCGGACGTTTCGCGCTGCGCTCGGGCGCGATGCATCATCGCGATGCTCTCAGCCGGCCAGGGCGCCGGCGTCGCTGTGTGCCGGGTCGCCCTCGGCAAAGGGCTTTCCCTCGACGAACTGGCGCACCACCGGATCGGTGGTCTGCCTGATGTCGTCGATCGTGCCTTCGTAGCGCACCCTGCCCTGATAGAGCATCGCGATGCGTGTGCCGACCGTGAACGCGCTTCGCATGTCGTGCGTGATCACCACTCCGGTGACATGCAGCTTCTCGCGCATCCGTACCATCAGTTGGTCGATCACCGCACTCGTGACCGGGTCCAGCCCGGTCGTGGGCTCATCGTAGAGGATGTACTTGGGGCGCAGCGCAATGGCGCGTGCGATGCCGACGCGCTTGCGCATGCCACCCGAAAGCTCCGCCGGATAGCGTTCGCGGACGCCCGGCAGGTCGACCAGGTCGAGCGCCTCGTCGATCCGCTGGTTGATCTCCGCGTCCGTGAGCTCGCCCTGCTTCCTCAGCCCCATCGCGACGTTTTCGCCGATGGTGTACGAATCGAAGAGGGCGGCGAACTGGAAGACGTACCCGATGCTCGAGCGGAGCGCATAGAGCTCGCGTCGCGACAGCTCGGGCACGTTCAGGCCGTCCACCCACACTTCACCCCGATCGGGCTCGAGCAGCCCGACGATATGCTTGATCGCCACGGACTTTCCGGTGCCCGAATACCCGATGATCACCATCGTTTCCCCGTCGGGAACGTCGAGGGTGAAGCCGTCGAGGACTCTCTTGGGGCCGAAGGCCTTGTGGACGTTCTTGAGCTG
>JANLTI010000002.1:0-17619 GCA_031362845.1 Gemmatimonadaceae bacterium
GTGAACCGTGAACCGTGAAGGGCACACCGGATCGAGTCCAGTGTGCCCTTCACGCAGCCTACGGTTCACCGTTCACGGTGCACGGTTCACATTGATTTACCTGCAGTACTTCTTCGCCGATCCGTCGAAGAAGGCCTGATATTGCGGCATGGCGCCGAGGATCTGCTTCGCCGCGTCCGCGTTGATCGATCCGCCGCGCGGCATGTAGGTGTTCACGAGCAGGAGCGCATCCTGTCCGGCCTTGGAGTCGGCGCAGGTCTTGGTCGACTGGAGCTGCGTGCCGTAGAACTGCACCAGCGAGAAGCCCGAGACGGCCGTGAGGAAGGCGGCCGCAGGCGAGGGATTGATCTCGTCCGACGCCTTGAGCAGGCTGACCGCCGTCTGGAAGTCTTCCGGCTTCTTGGATGCAACGCCGGCCTTGTACGCCGCCTGGCCCAGCCCGAGCAGGAAGCCGGCATCGCGCTCCTTATTGGTCGGGTCGTTCGCGACGTCGGCCTTCACGGCCGTGATGGCCGCGGCCGGATCGTTCAAGTCGGAGGCGATCTGCGCCAGCAGCAGATTGGCGCCGTTCACCTTGGGATCCACCTGCAGCGCCCGCTCGAGCGACGCCTTCGCCGCGGGAAGCTGGCCCGCCTTCCGCTCGTTCTGCGCCTTGAGGACGAGCAACGTGGCGCTGCGGGGGAACTTGGCAGCGCCGGCGGACGCGAACTCCGCGGCGCGCGCGTACGCGCTGTCGCTGGCGAGGTCGTTGATCTGGCGGAAGAAATAGTTGGAGTCCGACGCGGCGGAATCGAGTGCGACGTATGCGACACCGGCCGGCACCGACTCCTTGAAGTTGCGGGCGGCGCGCTGCACGAGCCAATACGTGCGGGCGTACTGAGGATCGCCCGGATTGTCCGTCACGAGCTGCCTGGCCGTGGGCACCGCGATGTTCGCCTGCCCCGACTGCACCAATTCAGCAATGACCGATTCCCGCAGCGTGGTGTTCGTCGGATCGGAGTTCATCATGCCGACGAGCGCCTGCAACGAGTTGGCGGTGTCGTTCTTCACCTTGTAGGCGTCGTACGCCAGCGTGAAGGCGATCTTGCTGCGCGGATCGAGCGCGATGACCTGGCGGGTCACCGAGATGACCGAGTCGGCCCACGGCTTCGTGGAATCCGCCGTCGTCTTCCACGACTGGTACGCGCTTGCCAGGCAGAGGCGCGAAATGGTGGCCTTGGGATACGCCGCAATGGCCTTGCGTGCCGCGGCGACAGCGAGGTCGGGCTTGCGATCGCGAATGGCGTTCTCGCACTCCTGATTGGCGACGAGCTGCTTGCGGGCCGCGTCGTATTCCTTGACGATCTGCTTCGCCACGTCACCCAGGTTGCTGGATTCGGTGGAGAGGAGCGGCTGCGACAACGCCGCATCGCGCGATACGAAGAGGCGTGCCTGCACCCGGTAGCCGGACGCCGTCTTCGTCACGGTGCCGTCGATCACTTCATCGGCCCGCACGAGCTTCGCGAGCTCCTTGATGTCGTTCGGGCTCAGGGCGGAATCCGGACGGTAGCCGGATTGCTCGAGCGTGTTATTGATGTCCTTCTTGCTGGTCGGCATCAGCGTACGAATGCTGAAGTCGCTCGAGACGCGGTTGCGCACCTCGTCCGCCACTCGGACGCCACCCTCGACGTCACCGCGGAATGTCGTGACCAGTACCTTCTTGGTGTCGGGACCGGGCGCCTGCTGCCGCTGGGCGCTGGCGACGGTCGGGACGGCCGTCACGGCGAACAGCGCGGCGAAGCCAGCCGCCGTGACCAGGGAGCGATGCGGAGCCTTCACAGTCGTAACCTCCAAAGCGTTGAACCATCGTACCCCGACCTCGAGCGTGAGGTCCGCCGGACTGCGGACGCCACGCGAACCAGCATGGGCGAAGAGGGACTCGAACCCCCGACATCCTGCGTGTAAGGCAGGCGCTCTAACCAACTGAGCTATTCGCCCGGCGAACGCTCGCACGAGCGAAGCCGTCGTCGGCCGCGCTCGCCAGGTATCCAGCTTTGTGTAGTCGCCGCCCGATCAACCGCTACGTCAGGAGCGCAGGATCGCCAGGGGAACCAGCACACAGTACCCCGCCACGAGCAAGATCGGTGCAATCGTCATCCCGCCACGCGCGAGATCCGCGTAGCCGAGCAGAATCGTCACGAGCGCAATGCTCCACCACAGCAGTGGCCGAGACGGTGTCACGGTATCGATTTGAGGCATTGCGGGTAGTGTACGCGGGGCTCCGGAGTGTGTCAAGCAATGGTCTCGTCATCGCTTACGCCGTCGGCGCGCGGTCGCGCGGCGCGCGGCGCGGCCGCCGCGCGACGGGCGGTCTCCGACCCGTCTGAAGGGTCGTGTACGCTCGGCGCCGGACTCGGGGCGGACGGCCCCAGGAGCATGGCGAGGGCGTCCTGCTGCTCCAGGCGCTCCGCCGCCGCGTCTGCCGCCAACAGGACGCGTAGCCGGCGCCGGTCCCGCATGCGCCGCGCAACGATGAGCGGCAGGAGGAGGATGGACAGTGCGAGCAGGAGTAGCGACAGGTCGGCGAACAGGGCCAGTCCACCGTATCGCCGCATGGTCTTCGTCTGGAACTCGCGCTCGAAGCCTGACAGGGTCAGTCCGAACGCGCGTCGAATCGCCACGTCCAGCGACGGACTTCGCGTCCAGTACTCGAACAGCAGGGTAAGCCCTCGATCAGTATCCAGCGCGGCCAGTTCGGTCACGGCGCGATAGCTGAGCGCGTACGCGGATTGGGCGGCGACCGCCCCACCGGAAAAGCCTTCATCGAGCTGCTCGAGCGACGGCGCTCCGCGCAGGGCGAGCGCCACGTTCGCGGCGAGCACGTCCTCGCGCCGCCATTCCCTGGCCGCGACGCTCGCGTAGCCCTCGTCGAACCATCGGGGCGGGCGATCGCCGAGCCGTTCATGGAGCGCCAGGTGCGCGAGCTCGTGTCGCAGCACTTCCTGCGGGTCGCCGGCGTCGGAGCCGGCGGCGCGACCCTGCATGATGATGCGCCGCGACTCGGGGAACGCCAGCGCGGCGCCCCACTCCGGCGCTGACGTGCCGGCCCACAGCCGAAAGCGCGCGTTATCCGGGGCGAGCGCGATGAGGACGCGCTGGCTGGGTCGCGGCAGCCAGGGAAAAGTGTCGGTGCGCGCCGCCGTGGTCAGCAGCGATCGCGCGAGCAGCGCATCCTTGGGGAAATACACGGCGGTCAGGCGACCTACGTCGAGCCGGAGCGGCGCGTCATCCTGCGCCGCCAGAGGCGCGGCGGACGCCACGGCCAGCGCGGCCGCCGCAGCCAGCCGCCACACCTGCGCGCGAAGTCGCCTTACGGCTCCCCGCCCTGCTCCACGGTCACCAGCACGTCGGCGCACTTCTTTCCCCACGGGTTGAACTTGTTCGCCGCGAAACCGTCGCGCCACGTCTGGATCGCCTCGTCCTTCTGGCCGTTGAACCAGTAGGCGCGGCCCAGCTCGTAATACGCCTCGATCAGGTTGGGGCCGAGCGCAAGCGTCTTCTGGAAGAATGTCTGTGCATCCTCGAACATGTCGCGGTCGAGATACACCAGGCCCAGATAGAAGTGCGCGTACAGAGTGGCCTTGCGATCGGAGTCGAGGCGAATGGCCCGTGACAGGTGCTCGATCGCCTCGCCGAAGATGCCTTTCTTGAGGCAGATGTATCCGACGTTGATGCGCGCCAGCGCGTTCCCGGGCTCGCGCATGAGCACCTTCTGGAACTGCATCAAGGCGTCGTCGTACTTTTCCTGGAGCATCTGCGCCCAGCCGAGCAGTGACACGGCCTGCGGATTGTCGGGCGCCAGCGCCAGCGCCTTGTTCAGCGCGTCCTCTGCGCCGGCGTAGTCGCCGAGCGAGATGTGACTCCAGCCCTTCTCCATGAACGTGGACGCGCCGATATGATCGGCGACGACCGGGCGTTCCGCCGTGAACGCGGGGGCGGCGGTCGTCTGGAGCGACTTCCAGCGATCGACGAGTGCCTTCGCCTCGTCCTTGATCGCGGCCAGCGCCGCGAGATCCGATTCCACGCCGCGCCCAATGGCGATCAGCTCGGCGCGAATCGCGTCACGATCTGCGCTGGCGGTGGGCCCGTCGATGCGGGACGCGAGCGACGCCAGACGCGCGCGATACGCGTCCGCCGGCTCAGCCATGCGTCGGCTCCTGTGCCCCCGCCTGCTGCAACGCGATGCGCTCGGTGGACGACAGGAGCTGGTCGACGTCGAGGAAGATGACGAGCCGGTCGCCGCGACGAACGATGCCCTTGAGGTACTCGGCCGAGAGACCGCGAAACAGCTTCGGCGGATCCGCGACCGCGGCCTTGTCGTACGCGGCCACCTCCGTGACGCCGTCGACCACGACACCGATCCACTCACCGGCCACGTTCAACACCAGCGTGCGGGTCTCGCCCGCCACCGGCGCGGGGGGCAGCTCGAACCGGATCCTCAGGTTCACGATCGGCACGACACGTCCCTGATAGTCGATCACCCCCTCGATGTACGAAGGCATGTCCGGCACGGAGGTGGGCGCCGTGTAACGCAGGACGCGCTCGACCGAATGGATATCGGCGGCGAAGAGATCCTCGCCCAGTCGAAAGGTGACGAGCTTGTCCGATTCGGTACTCATGCGATCTCCAGCAGTGGTGCAGCCTGACAGGCGGCGAGCAGGGCGTCGGCGTCGATGAGTGCGAGCAACGACTCGTGCCGGCGCACGACGCCGAGCAGGAGACCGTCCCCAGCGTCGGGCGCTGGCGCATCGCGCAACGTGGCGAGGTCCAGGGTGGAGACGTCGTCGACTTCATCCACCACGACGGCGAAGCGCGAGCGCCCGCGACGAAAAATGAGCGCCGAGGTACCATCCTCGATCGCTAACCCGAGCGCGACGCTGGGCGAATACACGGAGGTCAGCGTGCCGCGTACGGTGATGACGCCCAGCATGGACGGCGGCATCTCGGGCACATGGTGCACGGGCGGGATGTCGATCGCTTCCTCCACCGCGGCCAGTTCGATGCCGAAGCGTTCGCGTCCGACGCGAAAGATGAGCATTTCCACCGTGCCGGTGCGCGCGCGTGCGCGGTCGCGCAGGGATCGTCCCGCTGCCACGGCCGCGATGACGGGTGCGGCCGCGACGGGCGGCACAGCGGCCTGTGTCGCTTCCGCGGCGCGTGCCGCGGTGATGGCGCGCGCGAGATCGAGTGGCGTGGCCGCGCCGGCGTCCGCCGCGGCGCGAGGGCTCACCTCGCTGGCGGGGGGCTGCTGCTTCTTCTTCCTCATGTCCGATCGTCCGCGACGACGAGGACGATGTGCAACTGCGTGCCCTGCCGGTGGTCGTGATGCGTGAGCAGGCGGATCTCCTGGAGCAACGTGGGGCTGCGCAGCCGTGCTGCATCTACGACGAGCACAGGGCGCCCTCCGTTACGATGCAGCTCGCTCGGACGAGCGCCAATAGCCGAAATCACAGGGTCGCCCGCGCCGCGCCGAGCAGCGCGACGATCGCGGGCGCGACGTCCGTCAGTGCGGCCACCCGTTCGGCGCCGGCGCGCTGCAGGGCGGCCAGCGGCATGCCGTAGATCGTGGACGACGCGCGATCCTGCACGATGCCGAGCCCGCCCGCTTCGCGAATGCGGCGCAGTCCGTCGGCCCCGTCTCGTCCCATGCCGGTAAGGACCACGCCCACGGCGGCGCGTCCGAACTGTTGCGCCACCGAATCGAAGAGCGGGTCGGCCGCGGGCCGCACTCCCCAGATGGGCGGGCTCGCGGCCAGCGCGATGCGCCGCTCGCCGCGGCCGTCGCGCACCACGCTCATGTGCAGTCCGCCGGGCGCCAGGTACACCCGGTTCGCCCGCACCACCTCGTCATGCTCCGCCTCGGCGACGGTGAGCTTGCTCATGTGATCGAGCCGTGCGGCGAGGCTCCGGGTGAAGCCGACCGGCATGTGCTGCACGACGAACACCGCGGCGTGCAGGTCGCCGGGCAGGTTCGGAATCACCTCGGCCAGCGCGCGCGGGCCTCCGGTGGACGAGGCGATAGCCACAGCGGTGACGGCCCCGCCGTCGATGCGGGCTGGGGTGACCGCGCGCGTATCCGCGACACGGGGTCGCGCGAGGATCTGAACGCCCCCGAGGTTCACCTGCGTGGCGGCACGGAGCGCGGCGAGCAGCGTCTCGGAGATCGTCGCGAGGTCGAGGCTGATGGGCCCGGACGACTTGCGCACGAAGTCCACGGCGCCGAGCTCCAGGCAGCGCAGCGTGAGATCGGCTCCACCGTCACTCGTGGCCGCGCTCAGCATGACTACGGCGCGGGGCGTTTCGCTCATGATGTAGCCGAGCGTCTGCATGCCATCCAGCTCGGGCATCTCGACGTCAAGCGTCACGATGCGGGGATCGAGCGCGTGGATCTGCCGCAGGGCGTCATGGCCGTTGCGCGCGGTTCCGACAACGTGGAACTCGGGAAAGCCGTCGATGATCTGCGTGATGAGGCGACGCATGAAGGCACTGTCGTCCACCACCAGCACCGACACCGGGGCGCTAGATGACACGGTCTCCCTTCCGCAGCGACCTGACCTCGAGACGGCCGTCGGCCAAGTGGAAGTACACGCTGCGTCCGTAATCGAGTCCCGTGTCCTCGGCGATGATCGGCACGCCCGCCGCCGCGAGCGCTTCACGCGTTGCCTGCACGTTGCGCTCGCCCACGTTGATGCCCGTGTTGTTGACGAGCTGGCCGAACATGCTCGCTCCGCCGACGATCTTTGCGCTCACGCGCGCGTCACGCGTGCCCAGCCGGCGCATTTCCTCCAGCATCAGCGGCACGATCGTTTCCGGAAACTTCGCCGGGTTCCCCGTCTCGCGCGACATCGACGCGCTCGGCAAGAGGATGTGTGCGAGTCCGCCAATCTGCGTTTCGCGATCGTAGAGGGCGATCGCCACGCACGAGCCCAGCCCGATCGTCGAGATGAGCTGCGGTCCCCGCAGGACAGCGTAGTCCGCGACCTTGACGCGCACGTCGGCCGAATCGCGCGTCATAGCGGCCGAAAGATCCGTTCGCGGCCGTCGACCGCCGCGAACCTCGTCCGCGCCGAGCCGAGGAGCGTCTCCACCTTGCCCAGCACGAGAAATCCGTCGGGCGCGAGCGCGGCGTGGAAGCGATCGAAGAGGCGCTCCTGTGTCACCCGATCGAAATAGATGAGCACATTCCGGCAGCAGATCAGGTGATGCGGTCCCGGCGGCGGTGCGTCGGCGAGCAGGTCGCGCCGCTCGAACCGCACGAGCCGCTTGACGTCGGGCGCGATCGCGAACGGCGCGACGGGCGCGAAGTAGCGGGCGCGCAGATCGTCGGGCGTGTCGGCGAAGTCCCCTTCCTCGAACGTGCCCGCCTGCGCGGCGGCGAGTGAACGCGCGTCGATGTCGCTGCCGAGGACCTGCACGCGATCCGGCAGCCGCGCCAGCGCACCCACGCGGTCGGCGTGCCGGTGGAATAGCGTGGCGAGGGAATACGGCTCCTCACCCGAGGAGCAGCCCGCGCTCCAGACGCGAATCGTCGTCGCCGGCCCGTCCCACAATGCGGGAACGACCTTGTCGGCGATCGCGCCGTACGTCTCCCAGTTCCGGAACAACTTCGTGACGTTGATCGTCAACGCGTCGAGCAGCTTGTCGTACTCGGCCCCATCGCTGTCGAGGACGCGGGCGTAGTCGTCGTAGGTGTGGACGCCACGGGCGCGCATGCGCACGGCGATGCGCCGCCGCAGGCACTTGTCCTTGTAGCTCGCGCACCCGAACCCGCGGTCTCGGGAGATCTTCGCGGTGAGGTCCGCGAAGCCGGCGTCGGACAGGTCGTTCACGATTACAGAACCTGCCGAACGGCATCGAGATTCGTGCGGACGATGGCGTTGGTGGGATCCAGTTCGAGCGCCTGCTCCCAGTACCGCAACGCGTCGTCGCGCTCCTGCCGCTTGAAGCGGATGTTGCCGAGTTTCAGGTAGATATCGTCCCCGAGCCGCGGATTCAGCTTGATCGCGCGCAGGTAGCACTCGAGCGCGTCGTCGTAGCGGCCGGCGCGGTAATGGCAATCGCCCAGATTCTTGTGGATCTGCGGCAGGCCGGCGTCTTCGAGTGCTCCCTTCTCGGAGGCCTGCAACGCTTCGGGATGATAGCCGCGACGTTCCTGCACGGCCGCGAGGTTGTTGTACAACGACGCGGCGTGGGGATGGACGCCGATGCCTTCGGTGAGCGTCGCCAGCGCGCGATCGAGGTCGCCGAGGAGCGCGGCGGTGAGCGCGGCATAGTGGAACCAGGCCGCCGCGGGCGGGCGTGTGCCGAAGAGCGGCCGCGCGAGCGCGAGCGCTGCATCCGCCATCGCCACGTCGCCCGTGCGCAGCGCAATGACGCCGATGGACGTCTGTATCCGCGGATCCTTGCCGCCGCCGCGCCGAATGGCTTCGTCGAGCGCGATCTTCGCGCGGTCGTACTGGCCGAGACGCTCCAGTGCATAGGCGAGATTGTGGAGTGCGGCCGGCCGGGCACCCGGCTGCGCGCAGCATTCCTCGAACGCGACGACGGCGTCGTCCCAGTTGCCCTGGCGCATCAGCGCCAGCCCGATGTAGAAGCGCGCTGGCGCGTCGTCGAGCCGGAGATCGGTGACGCGACGGAACTCGCGCATCGCCTCGTCCAGCATCCCCGTCTTGTAGAACGCGATGCCGAGATTGCGATGCTCGTCCACCCGCGAGTCGCTCACCACCGGTTCCGCGGCCTTCGTCTTTCCGACGCGCTGGGCGAACCCGGCGCTGACCAGCCCGTAGATCGCCTTGCCGGCATCGAACTCGCCGAGCCCGGACTCCTCCATGATCGACGACACGTCGCGTCGCCCATCGAGCAGGTCGACGACCTGCTCCTGCTCCCGGGTCAGCGCGACGCCACTCTCTTCCAGTTTCTTCCGGTCGATGTCGAACACGAGGTCGAACGCCGGAATCTTCTTCTCGATCAGCGTCCACTCGTCCACGCGGCGTGCGCCCTCGAGCAGCAGCGATTCCGGATTGATCGAGACCTGGAAATCCTGATCCTCGGGGCGGACGTCGGCCTCGAAGTTGAACGTGCCCTGCATCCACGTGAACAGGAAGTAGACGGCTTCCTCGATCTGGAGCCGGATCTGTTGATGCAGCGCATCCTTCGTGATGGCGCCCTGCGCCACGAGCAGCTCGCCGATGCGCTTGTCGCGGTGCAGCGCCTGTGCGGTGATGGCCGCCTCCAGCTGCACCTGCGTCACCGACCCCGCCTTGACGAGGATGTCGCCGATGCGGTCGCGCCGGTTGACGATCGACGCGTAGCAGATCTGCCCCTTGTCGAAGTAGATGTAGCCGAAGTTGTTGCGATGCGTCACGGCGAGGCAGCCGGTCTTCTTGCCCATCGCCAACAGCTGCAACACGTCGGGAAGACTGGCCTCCTTGAGACTGCCCTTGATCGCCATCAGCGCAGCTCCTCCACCAAACGACCGGAGGCATCGGGCCACTCCCACACGATCTTCTCGTCATCGAGGAAGAACGAGTCGGCCGCCTGCCGGACCGATGTCGGAGGTGTGGTCGCCGTGGCGCTCGCCGGCTCCAGGGTCTGCCGGGCGATGGGCAGGGTGAGTGGCCCACCCGAAGAGTCGGCCGCCGCGCAGATCCGGTGGACCGTCCCGATCAGCTCGCGCACGCTCGTCGCCGATCGTTCGGCCAGATACGACAGCAGTTCCGGCGTGGTGGGCACGCGCGCATCGGCGAGAAAGCGCCCGAACAGCTTCTCGCGGAGCGTGCGGTCCGGCGCGCTCAACTCCGCCACCAATCCGCCCTCGAACCGCGATCGGAGCCGCTCCTCGAGTCCCTCGATCTGCTTCGGCGCCACGTCGCTCACGAACACGAGCTGCTTGCCGGCGGAGTGGAAGTGGTTGAAGACATGAAAGAGCTCGTCCTGTGTGCGCTCCTTGCCGCCCACGAACTGCACGTCGTCGATCAAGAGGGCATCAGCGGCGCGGTAGCGCGCACGGAACCGGTCGATCGTGCCATCCTGGAGCGCGGCGATCAACTCGTCGATGAACAGCTGCGCGCCGACGCAGGCGACGCGAAAGTTGGCGCCGCCGCCGCGCGCGAGCTCGTTGCCGATCGCGTTGAGGAGGTGCGTCTTTCCCACGCCACTGGGCCCGGCAAGGAACAGCGGATTGTAGCGATGCCCGGGCTCGGCGATCACCGCGTCCGCCGCGCGCACCGCCATCTGGTTGGATGGGCTCTCCTCGAATGCGCGACGGGCGAAGGCGGCCTGCGGACCGGCGGGCGGCACGGCACCGGCGAGCGCGCGCTCGACGAACGCGGCGGCCTCGGTGAGCCGCTCCGGATCACGGAACAGGTCCGAGCCGCCCAGGCCGGGATCGACCGTGCACACCTGCTGCTCCAGCTCACGGAGCTGCTCCACCGCCTGCGCGAAACCGCGTACGAGTGCTTCCCAGTTCGCCGGTGGATTCTTCTCCACCATCAGCCGTTCGAGCGGTCCCGTGCGGAATCCCTCGCCGTTCCAGAATGCGACCGCCTCGCCGACGCGCACCTTCCATGGCTCGATCTGCGCCGCGACGGCGCTCGCCATGTCGGTAAGGAAGCTGAAGAACTCGTCCTGCTTGGCGGCCGAGGGCGATGAGGCAGGCGCAGGCGCGGGCGCACCGACGAGCGCGGCCACCTGCGAGGGCGTCAGCGTGCCGTCGACGACCTGCGCCGCGGCGAGCCGGTTGAGCGCGCCCTGCAGCTCGCGCACGTTGGAGAACTCCACCCGCGCGAGCTCCTCGATCACACCCGGCTCGAACGACACGCCCTTCTCGTCGCACTTCGCGCGCAGGATGGCGACGCGCGTCTCGTAGTCCGGCGTGCCGATATCGACGATCAGCCCGCCGCTCAGCTTCTGGATGAGCCGCTCGTCCACATCGGAGATTTCCGCCGGCGGGCGGTCGCTCGTCATGACGATCTGGCGCTTGCCGCCCTGCAATGAATTCAGCAGCCGCAGCAGCTCGCTCTGGGTCTCACGTCGCCCGGTGAGGAACTGCATGTCGTCGAGCAGCAGGACGTCCACACGTCCATAGCGCTGCTTGAACCGATCCATCTCCCCCGTGGCAATCGCGGCGTGCAGCTGCTCCACGAAGTCCTCGAGTGGCACGTACTCGATCGACATGTCGGGGTGTCGCGACGTCGCCTGGTTGGCGACGGCGTGAATCAGGTGCGTCTTGCCGAGCCCCGAGCTGCTGTAGATGAACAGGGGGTTGTAGACCGCGCCCGGCGCATCGGCGACCGCATGCGCGGCCGCGACGGCGAGCCGGTTGGCCGAACCGACGACGTAGTTGTCGAAACGCGCCCGCTTGTCGGCTTGCATTCCTACTTGGTGCCCGCTCCGGCGGCGGTTCCCGGCGAGGCGCCAGCGGCGCTCAAGCGGCGCAGCACCTGCTCGGAGATTCCGCGCAGGGTCTCGAACACGCCCGGGCCGTGCAGTGCATCGGCGGGGAACTCCGGAGAGTCGCGGAAATTGATGGCATCCGACAGCTCGGCGACGGACAGGATCAGTTCCTTGGGCAGGTCCTGCTTGTTGTACTGCACGACGATCGGCATCACGCGCGGATCGACGCCCTGCTCCGCGAGGTTGGCGTGCAGGTCCTGGAAGCTCTCGATGTTTTCATCCAGTTGCCGCGACTGGCTGTCGGCGACGAAGACGACACCGTCCGCGCCCTGGAGCACGAGCCGGCGCGTCGCCTGGTAATACACCTGACCGGGCACGGTGTAGAGCTGGAACTTGGTCGTGAAGCCCGAGATGGACCCGAGATCCAGCGGAAGGAAGTCGAAGAACAGCGTGCGGTCGGTCTGGGTGGCCAGCGACACCATCTTGCCCTTTCGATCCTCGGGCACCTGCCCGTAGATGTAATGCAAGTTCGTCGTCTTCCCCGAGCGACCTGGCCCGTAGTAGACGATCTTGCACGTGATCTCGCGTGTGGCGTAGTTGACGAGCGACACGAGGCGGGGGCGCGAAAGTGGACTAGGCTCGTCCGAACAGGACGGCCAGGTTGCGATTCAGATCGCGCTCGAAGTGCTCGGCGAGCGCGGGCGTGGTGGGTGCGACTTCCCTGGGCGCGGCGGCCGCCAGCGACAGCACGAGCTCGTCAAAATACAGGCGCACGAGACCGAGCGAGCTCTCCGACCCGAAGACCGTCAGGAAAATGTACGCCCCGCGGGGCCAGAGCGCCTCGGCTAAAAATATCTGACGCTCACGACCGACATGGTGCAACCCGCGGAAGGGCTGTCCGTCGAGCAGTTTGCCCAGCTCGCCTGCCGACGCATGGATGCCCGCGGCGAGTGCGCAGGCGGACATGACGTCGACGGCCCGCGCAAACCCATGCTGCGCCAGCACCTGCCCGCTCGGATGCAGCAGGAGCGCGAGCTCGGCGCCCGCGTCCGAGACGAACTGCTTGAGCGGACGCTCGATCCACGACTCGACGACCGTCACGGCATTCATGCGTCGCCACCGGCGGCCACGAGCGGCTGGATGCCCTTGAGGAGCTCGACGCGAATCAGTCCGACATTGACCGTAGCCTCCGCGACGACCACGAGCACGAGCGCGCCCCCGCCCACGGCGCAGAGCCGGCCGCCGGGCGCCTCGAGTTGCATGAACGACACGGCGCCCATGCCGGCGGCGCGAGCGGAGAGCCGGGCCTTGCGATAGAGCGAGGCCGCGAGCGCGGCGACACGGTCGCCATCCTGGCCGATCTGCAGGTTGGAATCGATGATGATGCCATCTCGCTCGCTCACGACGAGCGCGGCGGTCACGCCACGCTGGCGAGTGAGGGCGTCGAGCATGGCTGAAAAGGGCGTTACCATCAGGCGCGCCCGCCGAGCCACTTGCGTGATCGCTCGGTGCACCGGTCCAGCAGGCGGCGCACCAGACCGAGCGGCGTGGTCCGCGAGGTCGCGAGCACGAGCAACCCGTCATCCTGCGACGGCGCCATGGCCACGACCGCGACCTCCGTCTCGAACACGATCGATGTCCACTCGCCAAGGGCGAGATGTCGCGTGGCGCGCCGCGCCGCATCCGTGACGCCACTCAACTCGGCGCCGACCTCCTGCGCCACGTCGCGGCCGTCATGCGTCAGGTAGGCGCCGGCCAGCACGAGTCCGCCGCCATCGAGCAGCATCGCGGTCTGCTCCGCATCGCTCAGCACGTCGGCGAAGAGGAACCGAGGATCGTGCGCGGTGCCGAGTGGCAGCCGGACGTCGCGGCGCGCGTCCACCGCTGGCGGCCTCGACACGCCACCCACGGCGCTCCGGCGCGCGGCGCGCACGTTCGCCAGCGCCAGGGCCACGCTGTCGTCCGCGTCGCTCGCCGTGTCAGCCGCGGCGTCGAGATAGCGCTCGGCCTCCTCGAACCGTCCCTGCTGGAAGCACACGAAGCCCATGCCGCGCGAGGCACCGTGATGACCCGGCACGAGTCGGAGCACAACATCCCACTCGTCGAAGGCGCGTTGCAGGTCGCCGCCATCGACCGCGATGCGGGCGAGCAGATCGTGGCCATCGGGCAGGTGCGGATGCCGCTCGAGACCGCGCGTCGCGACCTTGAGGGCGAGGTCGAGCTGGCCCTGCTTGCGGAGGGCTTCGCCCAGCGGCACGAACACGCGACTGCCCGGATCGCGGGCCAGCTCGTCGCTCATGCGGCGCACGTCATCAGCCACCGTGGTGCGCCTCGAGCAGATGCGTCATGCGCGTCAGGGTCTCGAGCGCGGCGTTGACACGACCGACATCGGCCGACGCGGGCGCCAGGCGAAGAAAGTGCTCCCAGCTCGCGCGCGCATTGCCGAAGTCGCCGACACGGAGCGCGGCGAAGCCGAGATCGAGATGCACCGCGGGCGTGAGCGGATCCGCCTGGACGGCGCGCCGCAGCACTTCCACCGCGTCGGCGTGCCGTTTCAGCAGCACGAGTGCGCGCGCCGCGACGCGGTGCGCTTCGCCGGAAGTGGCGTCGACGCTGAGCGCCATCCTCGCGGCGGTGAGCGCCTCATCCGGCTTGCCGGCGGCGATGCAGTTCCACGCGCGCTCGACGGCCGATTCCGCGCCGCGAATCGCCGTCAGATGCGGCATCGACGGACGCTCGCTCGTGCGCAGCGCGACGACGCCGGTGGTGACGAGTCCGTACGCGATCTTCGCGATCTCGAACTCACTGCGCCCGAGCGAGCCGGCGATGCCCCGCAAGTCGCGCGTGCCGTCGATCATCATCAGCACTTCCCACTCGTGGGGCAGCAGGTCGAGGACCGAGGCACGATCGTCCTCGACTGGCGCGAGATCGGGAATCGCGCTCAGGCTCGGCACCTTGTCGGCGATCCGCGACCACTCGTCGATGCGGCGCGCGCCCTCCATGAGCAGCGATTCCGTGCTCATGCGGATCTTCGCGTCGATCGGCACGTCCGCGACGGCACACTCCTCGAACGAGAAGAATCCTTCCCGCCACGACATCAACTCGAACACGACGCTCTCGATGGCCTGATGCAGGTGGCGCTCCAGCTCCTTCTGCGTCACGGCGCCGGCCTGGACGAGGCGGTCGCCGAGCCCGCCGCCCTGCATCGGGATCGCCCGTGCGGCGGCGAGATCGGCGTCGGTCAACCGGCCCGCCTGCCGCAGGATCCGCTCGATGGACGTCGGATTGCTCTTCACGCTGGCGTGAATGATCTTGCCCGCCTCGAACAGCACCTGTCCTTCGTCGGCGCGCAGCTCGGATGTCACGCGCAATGCGCCGGTCTTCCGGCTGAGGTCGAGCAGCTGGAAGACGTCATGGATGCCGAGCTCGCGAAGCGGACCCTCGATCGCCATGTCAGCCCGCCGGGATGGCGAAGATGGCGTGCAGGTCGGCGGCCGTTCGCGCCTCGCGGCGGGCGCGGCGCGCGAATTCCCCCGCGGGCTCCAGGTCGATCACGCGTCGCCACCGCTCGATCGCCTCGCGGAACCGTTTCTGCTCGTTCAGTAGCACGCCATCATAGTACAGCGCGCCCGCGTGGCTCGGGTCGAATCTGAGGATGCGCCGGAAAGCCAGCACCGCATCGACTTTGCGCCCCATCGCGAGGAGCGTTTCGCCCAGCGCGAGCAGGGCGTCGAAGTGATAGGGATCGCGACCGAGCAGGGCGATGAGCAGCTCCAGCGCGTCGGCGCCCCTGCCGCCCATCCGGCGAATGGCGGCGAGTTCGAGCGTCGCCTCGGCATACGTCGGTACCGCATCCAGCGCGCGCTCGAGTTCCGCCTCGGCGTCCTTCCACTCCCCGCGCTCGCGAAGCAGCCGCGCGAGCTCGTAGCGGACGACGGCAAAATCGGCGTCGAGCTCGAGCGCATGGCGATACGCCGCGACCGCGCCCTCGTTGTCGCCAAGCGAGCGCGCGATGTCGCCCATCTTCTGGTGGACGTCCGCGCGCATGGGCGCGAGCGTGCGCGCCTGGTCCAGCGCGGCGAGGGCCGCCGCGGGGTCGCCCGTATCAGCGCGCGCCGCCGCGGCGAGCATGAGGGTGGCGACCGTGACGGGCGTCCGCTCCATGAGCGCTTCGGCGATGGGCAACGCCTCGCGCGCCCGCGTCAGGGCGAGCAGCGACCACGCCTCGCCCGCCCGCGCGCGCGCGTCGTCGGGCGCCACGCGCTCCGCTTCCCGATAACGCTCCAGCGCTTCTCCATGGAGTCCCTGACGGGCATAGATGTCCCCGAGCAGGACATAGCCGTCCGGACGAGGCGCGCCCCGGGTGAGCGCGCGGCTCACTTCGGCGGCGGCGCGCTCGTACAACCCCATGCCCAGATAGTCCGCCGCCATGGCGAAGGCGTCGACGCCCGCATCGGCCGGCTGCAGTTTCGCCGTCACCGGATTCGGCGCCGGCGCGAGCGTCGTGAACAGCGAGTCCAGCACGCCCGCGTCGAACTCGAACTCCTCGACGTTCTCCTCGCGACGTTCCACCGCGCCGATGTCCGGCTGGATGGAGAGGTCCGGATCCTCGTACTCCAGATCGATGGAGAGCTCGAACTTCTGCGCGACGTAGTAGGGGTCGAGCTCGAGGGCGCGCTTCGTCTCGCGAAGCGCCCCCTCGAAGTCGCCGAGGTTGGAGAGGGTGAAGCTCAGATTGTAGTGCGCTTCCGCGAACTCCGGCTTCGCCTGCACCGCGCGCGCGAACGCGTTGCGCGCGTCCTCGTACTTGCGCAGTTCCGAGAGGACGAGGCCGACGCCGTTCCACGCCGCCGGTTCCTCCGGCGACGTCTGCAGCACCGTGCGATACGCCTCGAGCGCGAGCTGGAAGCGCTTTCCCTTGCTGAGCAGCAAGGCGAGGTTGAGCCGTGCCTTTTCGAACGTCGGTTGCGCATCCAGGGCGACGCGAAACGCGGCGACTGCGCCCTCGGTGTCACCGCGATGATACAGCGCGACGCCGAGATTGTTGTGCGCCAGCGCGTAGCCCAGCTCCGCCTGCACCGCTCTCCGGTAGCTCGCTTCCGCGTCCTCGAACCGGCCGTCCTGGTGCAGTGCGACGCCGCGCTCGTTCCACAGCTTGGGGCTGTCGGGCTGGTGCTTCAGCAGCTCGTCGTAGAGTTCCACGGCGGCCCTGGCCTCGCGCCGCAGGAGGTGCACCTCGGCCATCGCCTGCAGCACCAGCGGGCGGTCTTCGCCGCGCTCGAGCGCTTTCGTATACTCGCGCAACGCTTCGGCGTAGTAGCCCTTCTGGCGAAAGGCGAGGCCCAGGTTGAACTGCGCAAGCTGCCCTTCGGCGTGCACCTCCATCTGCGTCGCACGGCCGTCGGCGCGCGCGGCCCGCATCTCGTCCAGCCGCTCGGGGCGGCCCTGGTCGATTGCGAGGTTCGCCTGCGCGCGGGACAGCGTCGGGTTGAGCTGAATGGCCTTCCGGGTGACGGCGCGGGCTTCCTCGTGCCGGCCCATGTCGCCCAGCACGAAGCCCATCAGGTAGAACGCATCGGGATTCTGCGGATTGAGCTCGACTGCCTTGTTCAGCGCGTCGAGCGCCCCCTCGTTCACGCCGCGATTGTACAGCACCTCGCCGATGTAGAAGTTGACGACGGAGCTCGACGGATCCAGCGCGAGCGCGCGCTCCAGGTACCCGAGCGACTTGTCGAGGTCCCCGTTGGTGCGCTCCGCGAGGCCGAGCTGCACGAGCGCGCCGATGTCGTGCGGGTGATGGCGCAACAGCTCGGAGAACTGCACCACCGCGTCCGTCGTCTGGCCGAGCAGGGCGTGGGTTCGGCCGAGCTCCCAGCGCGCATCGCGATCGGCGGGACGCACGCGCAGCCGCTCACCGAGCTCGCTCACCTTGCGGTCGTAGTAGCCGGTGTTGAAGTAGGCGATCTCGAGATTCCGCTGGGCGACCTGCATCTTGAGGTCGAGTTCCAGCGCACGCATGAAGGCGCTGACCGCTTCCTCGTACAGCCCCTTGTTGTAGTAGAGCACGCCCAGGTTGTTGTGCGCCCCGGCGTGCGCCGGATAGATACCGCGGGCGAACCACCCCACGACAAACCGGTCGGGGTACGAGGTGTGGCGAGGGGGGGTGACCGGCGGGGGCGCGGGCCC
>JANLTI010000005.1:0-33922 GCA_031362845.1 Gemmatimonadaceae bacterium
GTGAGCCAGACCCGTGCGGTCTGGGCAGCCCTCGCCTGGGCGACGAGCCGCCCCGTCATCAAGGGGCTGATCGTGAGCGAAGCGGGAGACTACGGCGTCGTGCGCGGCCTCCGCGCGGCGGACGGCCATCTTCGCGGCGTCACCTTCAAGGTGATGGACGCGATGCGCGCGCTGCGCGAGTCCGCGGCGCCCGATTCCACTCCTCCGGAGCTCACGACCCAGAAGCGGGTCGGAAGCTGATCGCCGGCGCGACCCACACGACGGCCCTGCGCGCCGGCGCGGTCGCGCTGGCGCTCCTGGGTCTCGTTCCCGTCGCCAATCTCCTGACCGGCGGCCGGGAAGTGCCGTGGTGGACCGGCGCGGTGCTCATCTGGGGCACCTACGGACTGTTCCTCATCGTCGTCGTCTCGGCCGCCGCCACTCGGTGGGGGGCCGCGCTCGATCGTCTCGCGGCGCGCACGACCGCCGCCATCATGCGCCCGTCCGATGCAGCGTTCGTCGTCATCGTCGGCGCCATCACCACGGCCCTCGGCGTGGCCATCGCGCTCTACTGCTACGCGGGCCGCGGCTTCACGGGCGATGAGATGGCGATGACCTGGCATGCGCGCATGCTCGTGGCGGGTCGCGTCGCGATCCCCAGCCCGGCGCACCCCGAGTTCTTCTCGACGGTGTCCGTGCTCCAGTACGACGGACGCTGGTTCTCGCAGTATCCCATCGGTGGTCCCGCTCTGCTCGCACTCGGCCTCGCGGCCAACGCCATCTGGCTGGTGAATCCCCTGCTGCTCGGCGTCGCCGTCTGGCAGTTCCATCGCTTCGCGCGCTACGCGTTCGGCCAGGCGACGGCCCGCGCCGCCGCGCTGTTGTTCATGCTGTCGCCGTTCGTGCTCGTGCTCGGCGCCACCCAGATGAACCACACCGCGGCCTTGACGCTCGTGCTCGTCGCGCTTGCGCAGCTGGCGGCGTGGGATGCGACCACGTCGCGCACGCGCGTCGTCCACGCGGCGGGCCTCGGTCTCGCCGTCGCCGGCGTGTCACTCGTGCGGCCACTGGATGCGGCGCTGCTCGCGCTGCCCATCGGGCTCTTCCAGCTGGCGCGTCTGCGCCGTCGTCCGGAGCGGCGCGCGAGTCTCGTGGTGCAGGTCGTCGCGGGTGCGTTGCCGGTCGCACTCCTCCTGTGGGCGAACATGCGCACGACGGGCGCGCCACTGCTCTTCGCGTACGATGCGGCGCACGGCGCTGCGCACGGCCTTGGATTTCACGTCGATCCCAACGGCGAGGCGCACACCATCTGGCGCGGCATCGTGTACGCGTCAGGCTACCTCATGCGATTCGACCGCTTCCTCATGGAGTGGCCGCTGCCCGCACTCCTGGTCGTGTGTGTCGTGCTCGCCTCATTACGTCAGGGGACACGATGGGACACGCTGCTGCTCGGCCTCCTCGGCAGCTTCCTGGTGGGGTACGGCGCATACTGGCACAATGGCTTCTTCGACGGGCCACGGTTCCTGCTCCCGGTCGCGCCGGTACTGCTGATCTATCTCGCACGCGTCCCGGAAGCCGCCGCACGTATCGCACACGCGTCGCGTCGGCGCACCGCTCGTCTCATCGTGCCCGCGTGCGTGCTCGTTGCGTGGCTCGTGCCGCTCCCATTCTCCAGCGTGCCGGGTCGACTGATGGCGCAGCGCGAGCAGCGGACGAAGCTCAAGACGGACGTCGCGGCACAGGCTTCGGCGGCGGGGCTCACGCAGGCGCTGGTGTTCGTGCGCGAACCGTGGCGCGGTCGCCTGCTCGCGAGGCTGCGCGGTATCGGCGTGCCGCAGTTCGACGCGGAACGGGTGGTGAACTCCACCGACGCGTGCGCCCTGCAATCCGCGCTCGACGATGCCGATCGTGCGCGATGGCCGGACGCGCGCACGCGGCGCGATGCCGTGGTGGGCCGGGCGCGGAGCGCCGGAGCGGCACTCGCGCGATCCGATGTGGCCGCCGAGTCGCGGGTCGCACGTGCACCGGCCGGCCCTGACACGCCGCAATGCCGCGCCGAGGAAGCCGCCGACGGATTCGGCACGATGCCGTATGCGATGTTTCTCCGCGAGCAGAAAGTTGCACGCGATGGCCGGCTCACCGGCACGGTGGTGTGGGCGCGCGACCTCGGTGCGAGGAACGCCCTGCTCCGCGACGAGTTCGGCGACCGCCGCTGGTACCTCTACAGGCCCGGACGGTCGCTCGACGACGCGGCGGAGTTTCTGCCGCTCGCGCCATGAGGCGTCCCGGACCTACACCGCCCTCCCCGTGCCGCGGATGATCCCTTCCACCCTTCGCGTCTCGTCGAAGTACGCTCGCGCGATGCGCTGCATCTCGCCGCTGGTCACTCCACGAACCCGCGCATCGAATTCGTCGAGCTCGGCGAGTCGGCCGAACGTCCACGCGTCCACGATGTCGCCGAGCACTGCGCCGCCGCTCTGCTGCCGAATGGCGTGTACGCCAATGGCGTACGTCTGCGCCTGTTCCAGCTCCTTGGCCGTCACGGGTTCGTCGCGCAACTTCGCGAACTCCACGAGCAGGCCACGACGCGCCACCTCCTCCTTTTCCGGACCCGTCGCGATGTAGGCCACGAACGCGCCGGCGAGCGCGCGTTCGCTGGAGAAGGCGTGAACGGTATATCCCAACGACTGACGGTCCCTCAGCTCGTCGAAGAAGCGCCCCCCCAGTCCGCTCGCGACGCCGGCGATCATCGCCGTGGCGAACCGTGCGTCGTCCGTTCGTGCGGGACCGGGGAACATCATCGCGAGCGCCGTCTGCGCCTTCTCGCGTTCCTCGACGCGCTGCACCATGGCCGCCGGCCACACCGGCGGCGCAAGCGCAGGAAGCGCACCGCCACGCATCGCATCGAAGGACGTCGCGACGAGGCTCGCCAGCTCGGACGGATCGGCGTCACCGACGATCGCGATGACGGCTGGAGCGTGCAGCAGATGGGTGCGGTGCCACTCGCGCACCTGCTCCACCGCGATCCGGGAGAGCGTCGTCTCGTCCCCCGTTGCGGGCACGCCGTAGGGATGCCCCGCGAACGCCGCGCCCGTTGCGAGACGCACCGGGTAGCGGTACATGTCGTCGCGCACGGCCACCAGGTCGGCGAGTGCGAGCGAGCGTTCGGTCTCGAACGCGTCCACCGGAATCGTCGCGTGCTGCGCGACATCGGCCAGCAGCGCGACGGCAGTTGCCGCATGCCGCCGGGGCACACTCACCGACCAGCCGAAACTCTCGCTGCCGGCCGAGCCACCCACGCTGCCACCGAGCATCTCCGCCTCTTCCGCGATCTGCACCGCCGTCCGATGCGTGGTGCCCTTGATGGCCGTGCGAACGAGCAGCGACGTGAGCCCCGCTCGGTCGGCGGGCTCCTCACGCGCGCCCCCGAGCGCGAACACGCCGGCATGCGCGAGCGCGCCGGGCCTGCGCCGCACGAGAATGGGAACGCCGGCCCGAGTCTCGAATACGCTGACGCCAGCCTCGGTGCGCATGGCCTTCAGGCCGATGTGCACCGCGGGTGGCGCACTCGGCGCCATCGATCCTGCCTGCACTGCGGCCGGCGGTGCGGCGTCGAGGATCGCGCGCATCGCCGCCGCATCTCGCGCGAGCTCGGGCGTGCCCTCGGGTCGGTACACCACCACGCTGGCCTGGTCGGGGTCGAGCCAGCGACGCGCCAACGCCGTGAGCTCATCGGCCGTGACCGACAGCGCGCGCGCCAAGTACGCCTCGCTGCGATGCCAGTCGCCCAGCGCCTCCCACTCGGCGAGATAGTTGGCCTGACCCTCCATGTCCTCCAGCCGTCTTACCCAGTGCGACTCATAGAGCCGCTGTGCGCGCGTCAGCTCGGCGTCGGTCACGCCATGCTCGCGAACGGCGCGCAACTGCGCCCAGATGGCGCGCGCCGCGTCGGCCGCTCGCTCGGCGGGCGTTTCGGCGTGAATGACGAAGACGCCGAGCGTGGTGGGCGTGTAGTCGTACGCGGAGACCGACGAGGCGAGCTGCCGCTCCCGCACCGCGCGATACAGGCGCGAGGCGCGCCCCCCAGCGAGCACCGTCGCCAGGATGTCGAGCGCCGGGGTATCGGCGTCGAGCGTGCCGGGCGTTCGCCAGCCGAATGCGATCTGCGCCTGCCCGATGTCACCCGTCCATTCGCGGGCACGGAAACCCGGTGCGCCGACTTCCACCGATCCGGCGGTGTGCACCGGTTCGCCCGCGACAAGCGCGCCGTATCGCGCTTCGACCTCGCGCATCACGTCGGCCAGGCGCACGTCGCCGACGATGGAGAGCACCGTGTTGCCGGGACGGTAGAAATTGCGATAGAAGCGCAGCATGGCGTCTCGCGTCAGGGTGCGCAGGCCCGGCTCCCGACCGATGCGCCAGCGACGGATGCGATGCCGGTCGTGCAGCAACTCGTACAGTGTTTCCGTCGCGAGCGCACCCGGATTGTCAGCTTTCCGTTTGGCTTCCTGAATGATCACCTCGAGCTCGCGCGCCAGCTCGTCGGCATCGATGGTGGAATTCGCGTAGGCATCGAATTGCACGTCGAGCCCCTGCGTGAATCCCGACGCCGGCAACACCGCGTAATAGCTGGTGTGATCGTAGATCGTGGCGGCGTTCAGGTAGCCACCCACCGCCTTGGTCTGCCGCGCAATCTCGCCAACGGCTCGCGTCGGCGTGCCCTTGAAGAACATGTGCTCGAGCACGTGCGCGATGCCCACCACGTCATCGGTCTCGTCGAAATACCCGGCGCGCACGTAGGTCACGATCGCGACCACCGGCGCAGAGCGATCTTCGCGCACCAGCACGGTGAGGCCGTTGGGAAGGACGGTGCGGTGAACGGTGGAGGGGTCGAGTGCCGCCGCGAGATCGGACGTGGTCATCGAGTGTTCAAGAATGGTGATGGGGTGGCGCAGGCGACGGATCGGTCCGGCGACAGCGCGCTACCCGTGCTCGCGCATCAGACGATCGCGAGACGTCGGATCCGTAGCACGACCAGGCCGATCACGAAGCAGGCGATACCGTACCCCGCGAACCACGCGATCAGCGACCACGGAAGTGCCGTGCCCTTCGCGACTGCGCTGTACACTTCGCTCGTGCGATTGATGGGTGGAAAGAGGTACAGCAGACCGGCGAGCGCCGTCCGCGTCTCCCCGAAGCGGGCCCACAGATAGTTCGATGCCACCGTGACGGCGACGAGAGACAGCCAATCCCAGCGTGCCGCTGCCGACAGCGCGAACGCGATACCGGCGTAGCAGAGGTAGAGGAGCGCAACCGCGGCGTACAGCCGAATCGAGAGAACCGGCCCCACGAGAGCGTGATACAGCAATCCCAGTAGCGTGACCGTCCCGAGGAATCCCACCCAGTGCAGCACGAACGCCTGTCCATAGTAGCGCTCGGGTGCGAGCGGCTTGGAGAAGAGGAACCGGTAGTACCCCAGCTTGCGATCGTTCGCCACGATGCCGTTCATGGCGAACAACGCGCCGAGGAACACGAGATTGCCGAGCAGCAGGTCGAGCACCACGCTGGTGAATTCGGTCACCATGGACGCACGTACCGCGTCGTAGCCGCCCCCCTGCGCGATCGCGGCGGACGACATGCGCTCCAGGCGCATGTTCATCGACCCGACCATTGGTCCGCTCACCATGTAGCCGAACAGCGCGCCGATCAGCACGGTGGGCACGCCACGATCCATCAAGTAGTCGCGCATCTGCCACAGCGCGTAGCCACCGAGTCGCGCCGCGGCACCCGTCGACGTTTCGGCAGGGGCGATCTGCGGCGTGGAAATGCTGCCGTTCATGTCGACTCCTCCCGGTCCGAGGATACACGAGCGCCGACGGCTTCGCGGAATTGCTGTTCGAGCGGGGAATGCACCGGGTACACGGCACGTACGAGCACACCGCCTTGCATGAGTCGCACGAGCCCGGCGTTGATGACCTCCAGCGAGAGGGCGCGAATCTCGAACTCGCCACTCGTCATTTCCCGGGCGCCGGGAAACACGTCGCCCACGCGCGTCTCGCCCGCCGCGACGACGATGCGATACGGTGCGCCCTCGGTCACGGTGCGCTCGTTCGCCCTCACGTCGACGACCCGCTGCAGCCGGCCCCGGTCGATGATGGCGACGCGATCCGCCAGGCGCGCCAGCTCGTCGAGATTGTGCGACGCGATGAGGATGACACGATCGGGGCGGCGCAGGCGGTCGACCACGTCGCGGAACCGTTGCGTCCATACGGGGTCGAGACCGTGCGTCGGCTCGTCGAGCACGATTACGCGCTCCTCGCCGAGGAGTGCCTGCGCGAGTCCGAGCCGTTGGAGGTTTCCCTTGGACAGCTGACGCACGCGCTTGGTCCGATGCTCGTCCAGGCCGAGCGTCTCCAGCGTGGACTCGACGCGTGCGTCGATGGCATGTGCGGGAAGTCCGGCAAGAATGGCGTATCGCCGGAGCGCGCTCGTGACGCGCCACGTGGGCGGGATGTTGACCAGCTCGGACAGGTAGCTGACGCCGTGGCGCTCGACGTACCGTCGCGGTGCGAGTCCATCGATCTGGAGCGTGCCGGTGCTGGGACCGAGGAACCCGAGCAGGAGAGAGATGAGGGTGCTCTTTCCCGCGCCGTTGGGTCCGGCCAACCCGAACACTTCGCCGGTCGCGATCTCGAGCGAGAAGTCCTCGAGCGCGAGTACCTCTCGGCCTCGCCAACTACGGTACCGTTTCCCGACCTGGTCGAACACGATCATCTGGAGCTCATGAGAGGTGCGACGAGGGGCTGGTCTCCGCGCGCGGGAGCCAACCCCTCGATCAGGATGCCGACGACAGCGAGCGGTGACGCTACGGCGAGAGCGGCGCGGGCTGGTACCCGGGCGGATATTGCTGCGCCCCCTGCGGCATCATCCCGGGCGTGCCGGGCGCGGCACCCGTGGCGGGCACACAACCGGTCCACGACCCGCTGCCCGCACGCTGGATGAACTTCACTCCTTCCGCAACGCGGCCCATCCGGATGAGCGAGCAGCCGAGGTAGCCCAGCGAGAGCGCGTCCTTCGGGTCAGCGTCGATCGCTCGAAGATAGAAGCGTCGCGCCGCGTCGTAGTTCTGCTGCGCGAACGACACGGACGCCAGTTCGCGCAGGGCGGTCGCGTTCGACGGACCGAGCGACACGCCCTTCACCGCCTCCTCCTGCGCGGTCTGGAGGCGTCCCGCCTCTCTCGCCATCCGCGCGAGGTAGACGTGCGGCATTGGATCATTCGGCGTGTCTCTCGTGGCCTTGATGAACGCACCGGCCGCGGCCTCGCGCCGGCCTTCGCCGTAGGCTCGCACGCCCTCATCGTACGCGTCAGTTCCACCGCGGCTGGCCAGCGCGAACCACGCGATGCCGGCGACGATTACCAGCGCGAGCACGCCGAGCACAGGCGTCAACCAGCCACGCCGCCCGCCACCGGAGATCGGCACGGCGGTGGCCGTCGCGCCTGGAACGGAGGCGGCGCGCGGAGGCACCGTGTCCATCGGCACGGTTGCCGATCGGGCGGCGGATGCGGCAGCGGCGGCCGCTCCGCCGCCCGGCGCGAATGGGCTCGTGGGCGCCGCGCTCATCAGTCCCGATTCGAGCTTCAGGAACGCGTCACGCGCCGCGTTGATATCGGAATCCGTGGGCTGATAGTCGGTGCGCGCCGCGCGCTCGCGGGCTGCGTGGAACTCCGCCAGCGCGTTCGCCTGCTCGAGCGACAGGAAGTGACGCTGCCGCAGCTCGCGAATGAGCATCTGGCCCGAGAGCGCCGAACCGCCGATCAGCGAACGCAACCCGGTCTCGACGCCGGTCCACGCCTCGATCAGGTCCGCCGCCAGGTCCTCGCTGCTGCGCGAGGCATCGAGCCGTGCCACGAGTGGCCGTGCCGCGTGCATGGCCTCGAGCGCGGCGCGCTGTGCGCTCGTGCTCATCGCACGAGGCGCAGGATTCCAGCGTCCGCGCTGGCGCGGACGAACGACTCGGCATCGTGATGCGGCACGCGAACCCCCCTTTCCCGGAATGCGCGCTTGGAGACGCGCGCCATGAACTCATTCGTCGTTCGATCCTGCAGCCCTTCGATGTCCGCATCGCGCAGTGAGCGCACGATCTCGTCCCACGATCCGCTCACCTGCTGGCCGTCCGTGGTGAGGACGATGTGCTGGTCCGCCGACGCGTCGAGCACCTCGGGCCGATCACCGGCCAGCTTGCTGAGCAGATTCCCGAACAGTTCGAGCTGGCCGCGCGCGACTTCCACGTCGCCGGAGTCGCCCGACATCGTCCCGTCGACCTCGAGGAACAGCTCATCGATGGCGTCCATCTCGCCGCCGAGCTCCGTCAGCCGGTCTTCCCACGGCTTGAGTTGGGGATCGTGCTCCGCCAGCTTCCGCGCCGCTCGCTGCAATTCGATGAACCGCCAGATGCCGAGCTCGTCCCAGTGATCTTCCGGCGTCGTGCGCTCGAAATGATGCAGGGACCCGTCGTAGTCGCCGCGATCATACAGGATGTTGGCGAGATAGATGCGCGCTTCCATGTGATCGTTGTCCGCCTGAAGCGAGCGGCGAAGCGACACGACCGCCGGGTCGTCGTCGCCCATGCGATGCTGCGCATAGCCCACGCAGGCGATGGCTTCGGCACTCTCCGGCGCCTGCTCCACGGCCACTTCGAAGAACTCGAGCGACGCGGCGAACAGCTCGCGGCGATCGCGCGACGACGCCTCGCGAAAAAGGGCGCGACCGATCTGGAGCATGAGGTCGAGGTCGTCGGCATAGCCGAGCTCGAGCGTGCGTCGGAAGCATCGGAGCCCCGCGTCTTCGAGCCCGAACTTGAGCAGCGTTTCGCCCAGACCCGCGAGGGCGTCCTCGTGCTCCGGCTCCAGGACGAGCGCCTCCTCGAAGCTGCGGCGCGCCCACGCATACTCCTCGCGCGCGAGTCGCGCGTAGCCCACACCGATGTGCAACTCCACCGAATTCGGGTAGAGCGTCAACCCTTCGCTCAGCACGACGAGCGCATCGTCGTACTGACCTTCGTTGTACAGCTGATGGGCACGCTCGTCGTACTCTTCGGAGCTCAGGAACGGAGTGGCCATGTGTACCGAAGCCTCCTGCTCGAGAGGGTTGGTCTATTGTACCATTCGGGACGTGACAAGTTCAACGGCTTGACAGTGATTCGTGCGGACGACGAGACGGTCGAGGTCCACCCGTCTCACGTTCATGCCTTCGTGCGCCTCAGCGCGACAGCCACGTCACCCGCCAGCCGCGCGTTCTCCTCCAGTAACCCGAGATTCGCCAATAACGATCGCCCGCCCGTCGCACGTTCCACTGCGGAGAGCAGGTGCGGCGTCACCGCGGCACCCCGGACGCCCCGCTGCCGAGCGTCGTCGAGCGCCTGCGCCACCGCCTCGTCCACCAGGTCCCCCGGCAGTGCGACGTCCGCGGGGGGCGCCTGCACGACGAGTGTGGCCTGCGGGCGTTTCAGGGCACGTGAGGTGAGGTGGATGGCCGCGATCTCGTCGGCGGTGTCCGCGCGGGCGTTGAGGCGCAGTCCCGTGGTCCGGGTGAAGAAGCCCGGCAACTCGTCGGTGCGGTAGCCGACGACCGTCACGCCCAGGGTTTCCAGTCGCTCGAGTGTGGCGGGAAGATCGAGGATGGACTTTGCTCCGGCGCAGACGACCACCATGCTCGTGCGAGCCAGCTCAGACAGGTCGCCCGACTCGTCGTACGGGGCGTCCCGATGCACGCCACCGATTCCGCCGGTGGCGAACACCTCGACGCCCAGCTCGCCCGCGATGCACAGCGAGGCCGATACCGTCGTGGCTCCGTACGCGCGCTGAGCGCACGCCACCGCGAGATCACGAGCGGCCACCTTCCACACGCCGTCGCGCAGCAGGAAGCGTTCGAGTTCGGACGGCTCGAGTCCGAGGGTGCACCGTCCCTCGACGACGGCCGTGATGGCCGCGCAGGCGCCTGAGCCCTCCACCGCGCGGATCATGCGGACGGCTGCGTCGCGATTGGCGGGAATGGGGAGGCCCTGCGCCAGCACCGAACTTTCCAGGGCGACGATGGGGCGCCCACTGGCGCGAGCGCTCGCGACACCGGCAGAAACACGAAACGCGGACTTGGCTGACACTGCTAGCCGTCCGCGTTTCGCCGCGCCGCGTGACGGTCCCCACCGCCACGAACACTCACGGGCCCCTCCCTTCCTGTCTCTCTACCCGCGTGCCCGTCGTAGAGCATGGCGCGTGCCGAACGAGTCCCGACGGTGACGGAGTCCGTCGCGCCGAGCCGCGCCGGCTCCGTCATCGAGGCGCCGGTGCGGGAGCGCGCCGCGGCCACGCGCCGGCGATCGCCTCGCCCATGCGCGCCATCATCACCTGCGCTTCGTTGTCGATCAGATACCGCTGGTCGACGTTTTCCTTCGTGAGCACGCACGCCACGACGCGCGACTGAAGCGGGAAGAGCGCGCATTCGGTGCGCACCTGATCGGTGTCGCCGGTCTTGTGCGGCACGTCCAGCCCCGAGATGTGACGCTGCAGCTTCGTGTAATCCTCGTTGTGCGCGAGCATGTCGAGCATCGCGCTGTCCGCCGCGGCGCTGACCGCCCTGCCCTGGGAGAGCAGCGTGAACAGCCGCGCCATCTCGTTCGGTGTCGTCACGCCGAGTCCGTACTTCACCGAACTGTCCATGGCGACGCTCGAGTTCCTGAGGAACGATTTCGAGTGGACCTTGGTGTGCGGCAGCCCGAGCGCCTCCATCTTGTCCCACACTCGGCGTATGATGATGCGGTCGAGGAGCAGGTTCGTGGCGGTGTTGTCGCTGATCGTCGTCATCAGCCACGCCGCATCGCGCACGGAGATCGTGGCGTTGTCGTGAAGGAACTGGAGCTGGCCGGCACCGGGCACCTTGTCGATCCTGAGCACGGTGAGGGGATCGTCGAGCGACAGCCGCTTCTGTTCCACGAGGTCGAACACCGTCACCAGGATGGCGACCTTGATCAGGCTCGCCGTGGGAAACGTCTCGTCACCGCGCCGCTCGAGGCGTTCGCCGGTGTCGAGGTCGTGCACCGTGTAGCCCACCACGCCACGATGCCGCGCGGCAAGTGAATCGAGCGTCCGCCTGAGGAGTGCGGTGTCGGCGCGCGCGACGATGGCGGGCGTTGCGGCGGGCGAGGCGCCCTGCCCCGTCGCGCAGGCCGGCGCGACGAGCGTCGCCAGCACGAGCACCACGAGCAGCCGCCGCCTCATCGCGCCTCGTGCGGTTCGGCGTCCGGCAGGTCATCGGCGCGCACGGTGTCGAGCAGCTCGCGCTCCGTCGAGGTGGGATCGTACACCGCGACCACCTTGATGACCTCGCCCGCATAGGCGTCGAATGTCTTTGCCGTGCCGCGCACGATGCGGATCTCGTGTCCGTCCTCGAACCGCAGCAGCACGACCGGATGCTCGCGATTGACGTACGCCTTCCGGAGCTTCGCTGGAGCTGGGGACATGAATCGGACGAACTCCTGTGAACCGTGAACCGTGAACCGTGAACCGTGAACTGTGAACCGTGACGGTTTACCGTTCACGGTTCACGGTTCACCCTATGTAACGACCCGTGTGTCGCCAGTGTACTTCCTCCACTCGTCAGTCGCGAGGATCTCGTCGATCGACTGCACCGCGGTCTCCAGCTCGTCGTCGCTCGTGTAGAAATGCGGCGCGATGCGAATGCCGGCGCCCGGCCGGAAGTCGACGATGATCTCGCGCGCGAGCAGTGCCTGGGCGACCTCCCGCGCATGCGGCACGTCGAACGCCACCGTGCCCCCGCGCCGCTCGGGCTCGCGAGCGACCGTGAGCGAGAATCCCCGCGCGTCGGCGAGTTCGATCAGTCGCGCCGTCTGCCGCAGGCTCTTGGCGCGCACCGCCTCCATGCCGGCATCGCGCAGGAGCTTGGCACCCTCCGTCGCGGCGAATAGCGCAGGTATCGCTGGCGTGCCACTCAGCCAGCGCCAGGCCCCGTCAGCGTGCCGCATGTCGGGCTCGAACGCGAACGGATGACGGTGCGCCTGCCACCCCGTGAGCGCGGGCGCCACGGCAGCGCTCACCGCCGGACGCACCCACAGGAAGCAGCCACCCGGCCCACCGCACAGCCACTTCAGCACCCCGCCGCTGAGGAAGTCCGCGTCCAGTGCGCGCACGTCCACCGGCAACACGCCCACCGAGTGATAGGCGTCGAGCGAAACGAGCGCGCCCATCGCGTGCGCGTGCGCCGCAATGCGCGCGACATCCATCACGTACGCCGAACGAAAGAGCACGTGCGAGATCGCCACCAATCGCGTGCGCTCGTCGATTGCCGCGATCAGTCGATCCTCATCCACGCGCACGCCGTCCTCACTCGGCACCACGACGATGCGCGCGCCCAGGCGCGTCGCCAGTTCGTCGTACACGTACCGTACGGACGGAAAGTCGAGTTCCGTCATGACGATCGTATCGCGCCCATCACCATACGAGAGTGCCGAGAACACTTCGGCCTGCGCGATCGAGACGTTGGGCACCATGGCGACGGTGCCGGCGTCCGCACCGATGAGGGGCGCGATGTCGTCGCCCACGCGGACCGGCATGCTCCACCAGCCATCCGCCCACGCCCGCACGCCGCGCGTCGCCCACGCGTCCGCGTATTCCGCGAGACGATCGGGCACGGTGCTCGGCATGGCCCCCAGCGAATTGCTCACCAGGTACGTCGAGGTGTGGAGAATCGGAAACTGCGCGCGGAAGCGCAGGAGCGGATCGTTCATGCGCGCCCGGCGCGCGCGCGACGCGCCGGCATGGTGACCGCGAACACGATGGCGGCCACGACGAGAATGATGGCCGCCGCCAGCCACTCCCTCGGCGTGATTCCCCAGAGCAGGAATCCGATCACGGGCAGCGCGAGCCAGGGGGCGATCGCTGCGCCGGGCACCTGAAACGGAACACCGCCACCCACGACGCCCCGTCGCCGAAGCTCCATGGCGGCAAGGCAGCACGCACCATACACCAGCAGGATCGTCACATTGGCGGCGACGGCGAGCACCTCGAAGTTGCCGAACAGTGCGAGGATCACCACGAGCGCCGTCTGCACCGCGATCGCGACATGCGGCGTGCGCCAGGTGGGGTGCACCGACGCGACCGACGACGGCAGGAACCCATCACGACCGAAGGCGAACAGCATGCGCGGTACGGCGAGCGTCATGCCGCTCACATACCCGAACATCGAGACGACGGATCCGACGAGGATCAGGGTGCGCCCCGTGGGTCCCATGGCCACGGCGGCGGCGCTCGCCAGCGGCGTTGGATCGCCGGCGAGCGCCGCACCGAGCAGCCCCTGCGCGACGACCTGCACCGTCACGTAGAGCAGCGCCACGGCGCCCATGGCGAGAAAGATCGCCCGAGGCACGGTACGCGCCGGTTCCTTGACTTCACCGCTGGGGACGAGCGCACTCTCGACGCCCAGGAACGCGAACAGCAGCAGCAGGGACGCCCGAGCCACGGCACCCGACGAGGGCGCGACAGTCCAGCGCAGGTTCTCCGCCCGCATGGCGAACAGGCCCACGACGATCAACAGCAGCAGCGGAAGCAACTTGGCCACGGTCGCCGCGGTGTTGAAGCGCGTCACGCCTCGCACGCCTCGCGCATTCGCGGCGCCCAGGGCAGCGAGGATAACGGCGAGCGCGATGCGCTTCCCCGTCATCCCGAGCGACGGCACCAGGGCCAGCAGTGAATCGGCGAAGAAGGTGGACACGGCGGAGAGCGCCAGCGTGATGCCCACCCACAGCAGTGCCCCACTGAGAAATCCGACGAGCGGACCGAACGCGGTCTCCACATACGCATACGGTCCGCCCGTCATGCTGACGCGGCTGCCCGCATCCGCGAAGCACACGACGATCAACATCATCGCCACCGTACACACCAGATAGGCCAGCGGCGCCGCGGCGCCGAGCGACGTGGCCACACCAGCGGGCAACCGGAAAATGCCGCCGCCCACCGTGACGTTCACGATGCCGGCGGCCAGCCCCCAGGTACCGATCGCGCGGACGAGCCGTGAATCCGCGCCCGCCTGCTGCGCGCCCGCGGCGTCGCTCACGGCTGGGGCGCCGACTGCACCGCGCGAAATTCCGCATCGCGATTCCACGTCGGCACACCCGCCGCATTCGCGAGCTGGAGGGCGAATCGCAGCACGATCTCGGACAGCTGCGCCGCACCAGCAAGATCGAAGTCGCTCCGATACGCGTCCGACGGCTGGTGATAGCGGTGCGCCGTGTAGTCGTCGTCCTGTTGCGCCCCCCAACCCGTCGGCTTGCCCACGACATCGGTGCCGGAACCGATCGAGACGGCCGGTACGCCCGCCTTTGCAAAGGAGAAGTGATCGGACCGGTAGAAGTAGCCGGCCTCGGGATGCAGGTCGGCGGTCAGTCGCATGCCGTCCCCACGAACCATCCGCGCCAGTTGCGGACCCAGCGAGCTCTTGCCGTCACCGAGGACAGTGAGATCGCGTGTCCGGCCAAGCAGGTTGCCGCCGTCCACATTCAGGTTCGCGACGATCTGCGCGACGGGCACGGTGGCATGCTGCGCGAAATGCGCCGAGCCGAGCAGTCCGGACTCCTCGGCCGTCACGAACACGAACAGGAGCGAACGGCGAGCCCTCGGACCGGCGGCTGCCGCTCTTGCCACGGCCAGCAGGTCGGCAACGCCCGAGGCATTGTCGTTCGCGCCGTTGTAGATGGAATCACCATTCACCGCCGGACCGACACCGAGGTGATCCCAGTGTGCCGAGAGCGCCACGTACTGCGTGCCACGCGTCGCATCGCGGCCTCGTACCACTCCCACGACGTTGTCCGACGTCAGGCGCTCGACGCTGTTGCGAAAGCCCAGTTCCAGCGTGACACCCGTGGCGATGGGCGTGAACTCCCGCGTTGCCGCTCTGGTGCGCAACGCATCGAGGTCGAGTCCCGCCGCGCGCAGCAACGCCGCGGCACGCTCGTTCGTGATCCAGCCTCGCACTCCCAGCGCCGCCGGCAGCGCGGGATCGCGCGGAAGCATCCGTTGCTCCTTCGCCCAGGAGCCGATCACGGTATGCCATGGATATCCTGCCCGCTCGGCCGTGTGCACGATCAGCATTCCCGCGGCACCCCGTCGCTCCGCCTCCTCGAACTTGTACGTCCAGCGGCCGTAGTATGTCATCGCCTTGCCACCGAACAGGTCGGGTTCGGCCTCCGGGGCGGGTGGATCGTTGACGAGCACCAGCAGGATCTTGCCGCGGACGTCGACGCTCTTGTAGTCATCCCAGCGATACTCCGGCGCCACCGATCCGTAGCCCACGAACACCACCTCGCCGCGCGCCTCGCTCGTGCGGCTCGCGCTTCCCGCCCACATCACCACGTCTTCGGGATAGCGCAGCACCGCGGTAGCGGTACCGGACGCCGACGCCCGAATGCTCGATGGCTCCGCGCGCACGATGTCGATGGGCACTTGCTGGAAGTAGCTGCCGTTGACCCCGGGCTCCACGCCGCTCGCGCGCAGCTGGCTCGCGATGTACTCCGACGCCAGCCGCCCACCGCGAGTGGCCGGTGCACGTCCCTCCAGCAGATCGGAGCTGAGGAAGCGCAGGTGCGCATCGATCTCCGCCGTCGTGATGCGGGCACGCATCTGCGCCGCGGCGAGCGCAGGTGTGACGACGGCGGGCGTGACCAGCAGCACAACGGTCAGAAGCGGACGGAAGATCGGCATCGGCGCGTTACGCTTGAGGGAGAACAGTGGTCAGTACCTTGCAACGGATGCGACGGTGCAAGACTAGGCCGCGCGCCGTCACTGCGCCACCACTCGCGCGCGCGCGTCCATGCGCCACGATCCGTCTCTTTTCACAGGTGTTCTAATGACAGTTGCCACCCGCTCCACCCGTTCGCTCGCGCTCGCACTCATCGCCGGCCTGCTCGCCATCGGCTCGTCGGCGCAGGCGCAGGATGTCGGTCGTGCCGCCACGTCGGTGGTCACCACCGATTCCGTCGTCGCACCGTCGGCCGCGCCGCTCGCCGCGCCCGCCGGCCCGACGATGGATGCCGCGGCCGTCGGCGTGCGTCACGCGTCCGAGACGTCCACCACAACCGCCGCGCCGCGCGGTGGCTACGGCCAGCCGGTGGCGCTGATGGTCGTCGGCGGTGCAGCGGTGCTCGTCGGACTCATCATCGGCGGTGACGCCGGTGCGGCAATCGCCATTGGCGGTGCCGTCGCGGGACTGATCGGCCTTTATCAATACATGCAGTAGCCTGGTGGCGGCGCGGCATGGCGGACGGGCGCGCACGCTGCGCGCGCCCGTGCGCCTGTCTCGCGACGCGACTCGCGACCCGCGCACCCACGGAGCACGCACGTGAGCAGACGCATTGCCCTCGTCCTCGGCGGCGGCGGGCTGAAGGGATTCGCCCACATCGGCGTGCTCCGCGCCCTGGCGGAGAAGAACATCGTCCCGGATGTGTACGCCGGCACGAGCATCGGTGCGCTCATCGCCGCGGCCTACCTCAGCGGCACGCCCATCGAGACCCTGGCCGAGCGCGCGGAAGCGCTGCGGCGCAGGGAACTGTTCCGACTGAACCATTTCGGCATGCTGCTCGACCGGATGCGCGCGCCCTCGATTTATCTGGAGGAGCCGCTGCGCGAACTCGTCGCGGGCTCCATCACGGAGAAGACCTTCGCCGACCTGCCGAAGCCGCTCCTCGTCAATTCGGTGGATATCGACCGAGGCGCGCGCGTGGTGTGGGGGCTGCCGGGCCTCCAGGACGTCCCCGTTCGCGACGCGGTCTACGCCTCGTGCGCCCTGCCCGGCTTCTTCCCGCCCGGTCGAGTGGGCGATCGCACCTGCATCGACGGCGGCGTCGTGGACAACCTTCCCGTATCGGTGGCCGCTCACTTCGCCGACATGATCATCGCCGTGGACGTCGGAAGCTCGGACGCTTCGCAGAAGGAGGCCGCATCCGGGCAGGGGTTCGCCACCATCTACATGCGGGCCGCGACGATGATGATGCATGCCCTGCAGCAGTTCCCGCTCGAGCGCTGGCATGGGCCGCCGATGGTGCTGGTGCGCCCCCGGCTGAACGATGCGAACTGGCTGAGCTTCACCGACACCGCGTTGACGATCTCGCAGGGCTACAAGGCCGCGATCCGCGCGCTGGAGCGGTTCGACTCCTACTGGGATCGCACCGGATGCGTCTTTCCGCGTCGGCGCGTGCAGATCGACGTCGAAGCGGACAAGTGCACCGGCTGCGGCACCTGCGTCGCGCTCGCGCCCGCGGTCATGGGACTCGACGCATCGTCCAAGGCGTTTCCGCGCACCAAGATCGTGGAATGGTCGCCCGCCGACGGCGGCTTCGTGCACGAGTGTCCCACGGCCGCAATCACCGCGACCAACGTGGATCGCCGGGCCTCGCAGACGGCGCCCGCAGCGGAGGAGAGCCACGATCCCACGCCGAGTGGCGGGTAAAGCGGTTCACGGTTCACCGTTCACGGTTCACAGCGACTGTGAACCGTGAACCGTGAACCAGTCGTTCGTAACTATCCACGGCGGTCATCAGGTCGGCAATCAGCACGTGCTCGTCGTCGCGATGCGCCACGTGAATCGATCCGGGACCGAAGAGATACGGCGCGCCCCACGCCGGGAGTGCGGGAATGTCGGTGGCGAAGGCAACGACCGACGTGGGATACCCGTCCACGGTCGCGAGGCGGACGAGCGGAATCTCCACGCCGCGTTCCAGCGTCGCACGACCGGCGCACCACCGCTCCAGTCGCGCCCACACGTCGTCGCCCTCACTGACGAGCCGCGCCATCAACCGAGCTTCGGCGTGCGGCGCGACGACGTTGTCCGCGACTCCGCCGGACAGCCGGCCGATGTTGATCGTCGTTTCGCCGAGGAGCGGGTCTACCGGCATCACGAGGTCGTCGAGCTCCACGAGCAGGTGAACGAGCGCGCGCGTGGCGGAGTGGCCGAGGTGCGGATAGGCGGAGTGCGCGGCCGTGCCGTGCGTGCGAAGGACAACGCGCATGGCGCCCTTCGTGCCGAGCGCCAGCGTGCTCTCCGTCGGCTCGCCGTTGATGAGTGCGATGCTGGGGAACGCGTGCTCCTCGGCCCACGCATTCGCGGCGTGCGCGCCGTCATGCGTCGTCTCCTCGCCAACGACGAACAGGAGCGCGACCGAGCTGCCCGCGCTGCGCAGTCGCTCCGCCGCGCAGAGCATGGCCGCCGCGATGCCCTTCGCGTCGCAGGCGCCGCGCCCGTGCAGGCGCAGGGCATCCCGTCGCGGTGGGAGGAACGGCGGCACCGTGTCGAGGTGCGTCGACAGCGTGACGTATGGACCGGCGCCCGTCGTCGCCAACAGCACTTCGCGCCCCTCGGGAGCCGGTATCCGCGTCAACGACCATCCGCGTGCGGCGAGGGCGTCGCCGAACAGCCGAGTGAGGCGCGCTTCGGATCCGCTCGTGGAGTCCACGCTCATCAGCCACTGAGCAATGGCGACGACGTCGGCGGGATCGACGGGAAACGGAGAGGTGGGCACGGAGGAAGGTTGGCGAGATGGCGCTGCGGCGCGCCAGTCCACGCCGCCTGATAGATTCCGCGCAGCCTGCCGGCCCGCCGCTCCCGCGAGCGCACGTCGGCAGTGGCTCCGTTCTCCACCGTTCGTCGTGGGCGAGGACCGCGTCGGACACCGCGAGACCCGCACTATGAGCTCCGTCAATTCGTTCGGCAGTCGCGCCACCCTCGTCGTCGCGGGCGCGACGTACACGATCTACCGCCTCGACGCGCTATCGGCGCTGTCGCAGGGCAACAGCGATCGCCTTCCGTTCAGCCTCAAGATTCTCCTCGAGAATCTGCTCCGGAACGAGGACGGCGCGTTTGTCAAGCGCGCCGATATCGAGGCGATGGCCAACTGGAAGGTGAAGGACAAGGTTGAACGGGAGATCGCGTTTCGCACGGCGAGGGTGCTGCTCCAGGACTTCACGGGCGTGCCGGCTGTGGTGGACCTCGCCGCCATGCGCGATGCGCTGGCGAAGCTCGGTGGCGATCCGCAGCGCATCAATCCGCTCCAGCCCGTCGACCTCGTGATCGACCATTCCGTGCAGGTCGACGAGTACGGCACCGACGCCGCCTTCCTCATCAACACCGACCTGGAGTTCGAGCGCAACGTGGAGCGCTACGTCTTCCTGCGCTGGGGCCAGGACGCGTTCCGGAATTTCCGCGTCGTACCGCCGGGGACCGGCATCTGTCACCAGGTGAACCTGGAGTACCTGGGCAAGACGGTGTTCGTGAACGAGGACACCAACGAGGCCTACTGCGACTCGCTCGTCGGCACCGATTCGCACACGACGATGATCAACGGACTCGGTGTGCTGGGATGGGGCGTCGGCGGCATCGAGGCGGAGGCGGCGATGCTCGGCCAGCCGGTCTCGATGCTGATTCCCGAGGTGGTGGGCTTCAAGCTGCACGGCAAGCTGCCGGCAGGATCGACGGCCACCGACCTCGTGCTCACCGTCACGGAGATGCTGCGCAAGAAGAAAGTGGTGGGCAAGTTCGTCGAGTTCTACGGACTCGGGTTGAGCACGCTCAGCCTGGCCGACCGCGCGACGATCGCGAACATGGCGCCCGAGTACGGCGCCACGATGGGATTCTTCCCCGTCGACGACGAGACCCTCAACTATCTGCGACTGAGCGGACGCAGCGACGCGCACGTCGCGCTCGTCGAAGCGTACACGAAAGCGCAGGGGCTGTTTCGCACCGACGCCACCCCGGACCCGGTCTTCACTGACTCGCTCGAGCTCGACCTCGGCACCGTGGAGCCCAGCCTCGCCGGTCCGCGTCGGCCGCAGGACCGCGTACCGCTCAGCAAGGCGGCGGTGATGTATCGGGAGTCGCTGGCGACCGATCTCGGGAAGAGCGCCGCGGGTGCGGTTCCGGCACTCGCATCCGCCGCCACGCAGGTGAAGCCCGACGCAGTGAAGGTCGCGCCCGACGTGAAGAGGGCGGTCATTCGGCAGGACGACGAGGGCGGCGCGCAGCAGCAGCATGCGATCGAGCAGCATGCGGTCGAGACTCACGAAGGCGTCACCTGCGACTTCAACGGGCAGCACTTCACCCTGAAACACGGCGCCGTCGTCATCGCCGCGATCACGAGCTGCACCAACACCTCCAATCCCGGAGTGATGCTCGCCGCGGGATTGCTGGCGCGCAACGCGGTGAAAAAGGGCCTCACGGTGAAGCCGTGGGTGAAGACCTCGCTCGCCCCCGGCTCGAAGGTGGTGACGGACTACTTCGATGCCGCGGGCGTCAGCGAATACCTCGACGCGCTCGGCTTCAATCTCGTGGGCTACGGCTGCACCACCTGCATCGGCAATTCCGGACCTGTGCCGGACGTCATTGCGAAGGCGATCGAGGACGGCAAGCTGTTCGTCGCCAGCGTGCTGTCGGGCAACCGGAACTTCGAGGGACGGGTGAATCCGCTCACTCGCTACAACTACCTCGCCTCGCCGCCGCTCGTCGTGGCCTACGCACTCGCGGGGCGCATGGACCTCGACCTCACCCGTGAGCCACTCGGCATCGGGCGCGATGGGCCGGTGTTTCTTCGCGACATCTGGCCGAGTCCCTCCGACGTGCAGACTGAAATCCTCCGCAGCGTGAAGCAGGAGTTCTTCCGCTCGCGCTACGCGGACGTGTTCAAGGGCGACGCGCATTGGCAGGGGCTCGACGTTCCGTCCGGCGAGACGTATGCCTGGCAAGCCGACTCCACCTACGTGAAGAATCCGCCCTACTTCGACGGCATGACGATGACGCCGCCAGGTGTCGTCCCCGTCACGAACGCCCGGGCGCTCGCGATGCTCGGCGATTCCATCACCACCGATCACATCTCGCCAGCCGGCAACATTCCCGCGGCCAGTCCGGCCGGGAAGTGGCTGGTGGAGCACGGCGTCGCGAAGAAGGACTTCAACTCCTACGGCGCCCGGCGCGGCAATCACGAGGTGATGATGCGCGGAACGTTCGCGAACATTCGCCTGCGCAACGAGATGGCGCCCGGCACCGAGGGGGGATGGACGACCACCTCGGCCGGTGGCACGCCGGTGTTCATCTACGACGCGGCCATGGAGTACGCGACGTCGCAGACACCGCTCGTGATCGTCGCCGGCAAGGAGTACGGCACCGGCTCGTCGCGGGACTGGGCAGCGAAGGGCACCGTGCTGCTGGGAGTACGGGTCGTGATCGCCGAAAGCTTCGAGCGCATCCACCGCTCCAACCTCGTGGGCATGGGCGTCCTGCCGCTCGAGTTCACGAATGGCGCGACTCGTCAGTCGCTCGCGCTCACCGGTTTCGAGCGCTACGACGTGGAGGGGCTCGACGCCACGCTCGCCGCACGCAGCCTGCTCACCGTGAAGGCGACCGCGAACGACGGGAGCGCGAAGACATTTCAGGTGCTCTGCCGCATCGACACGCCGGAAGAGCTGCACTACTACACGAATGGGGGCATCCTGCCCTACGTGTTGCGGTCGCTGGCGCGCAAGCAACCCTGAACCGCACGCAGGAGCGACGACGGGGAGAGAGCGGACATCGCTCTCTCCCCGTCGTGCATTCGATCCGGCGCCAGCGAACGCGCGCGACGCGCCCTACTTCGAGTAGACCTCGTCGTATCCCGATCCGCTGTTGAATCCCGAAATCGTGATCGTGTTGTTGGAAACGGTCCCGATGTACGGATTGTTCTGGTCGAACTGGTCGGTGAGGTAGATCTGGTTGCCGCTCACCGTCCAGAATCCATCGATGCGATCGTCGAACTGCGAGCCACCGTTCTGCCGCAGCGTGGTGATGCCGGAATAGTTGCCATTGCGGTCGAGGATGATCCGGCCGGCGATCACCTGGAAACTGCCGATCGTCACCGGCGGCGCGGCGCCGCCGATCGTCCGGAGCGTGTACGTCCCCGACACCGCGTCGCCCGGGCCGGTGGAGTCGGAACAGGCCGTGGCGGTGAATCCGAGCGCGAGGGATAGCGCGAGAACGAGCAGTCGTTTCACGGGAAGCTCTCCTGTCTGGAGTCATGGCACACGTCCGGCCCCGCGCCGGGCGTGACGGATACAGCGTGATACCTGACGGACGACCCGATGTGCCCGCGCGTTGCTACCGGAGCACGGTGTTGGGTGGCTCCACGGACGGACCCGCCGTCGGGCGAGTGTCCGCATCGTCGAGCATCGTGTTGTGATGCTTCCGGGATGTCGCGGCCTCGATCTGCTCCAGCAGGTCGCGCTCGATCGCGCGCACATCGAGTGGCTGGAGCATGTGATGCAGCTCCGGATCGTCGCTCACCCGGTGTCCGAGCCTGGTGTAGAGACCGGCGACGAGCTGGAGTGTCTTCGTCACCTCCTGCTCCACGCGCAGATTCACCTGCAACCCGAGCTCCTCGCGCAGCTCGGCGATCGACGCCTCGCGCTGCTGCGCCATCAGCACGAAGATCGACAGGAAGATCGCCTCGAGCGAGACGATCGTCGTCATGAGGCCGAACGGATACGGGTCGACCGGCTGGAGTCCGAGCGCGCCGGTGTTCCAGAGTATCCAGAACGCGAAGGCGACCAGGTGCCCGACAAGGAACCAGACCGAGCTGGCGATCTCGTTCAGCTTGTCGACGGCCCGCTCGAGAATCGTGCGGTGCGCCGAGTGCTGCGCCTTGATCGCTCCGAACGCGAGGTTCGCAACGTATCGCCGCTTGCGGCGTTCGGGATTGTCGTCGGCCGCGGTCTCCTGCGTGCCGGCTCTGATCAGGGGCTCGAGCTCGTCGGTCATCGTTCGCGCGAAAGGCGAGAACCGTGCCCTCGTCAGGATGCAACGGCATTCTCACAGTGGTCGCCATGACGCGCGTGCGACATGACGCTGGTGTGAAATGTACGAGCGCCCGCATCGAAACCATCGACGCAGGCGCTCGTACACTCATGTGCGTCACGACCTGTTATGGGCGCTGGACGTCGACGTTGTTGCCGATCACCGCACCCAGCAATCCGCCAGCGGCGGCACCGATGAGTCCGCCCTTGAGCCTGTCGCGGCTCGTCGCGGCACCGATGATCGCACCCGCTCCCGCGCCGATTGCGGCATCACGGCCGGTGTGCTTGATCACCTTTCGCTGCGGCGCCGGATAATACGTGCCCGCCGACGACGACCTGGAGCTGCTGCGCGACGACGTCCGGCGAGCGGGAGCACGGTAGACCGGAGCGGGCGCACGATAGACCGGCGCCGCGCCTGCATATTGTAGCGGCTGCCCGTTTGCGCCGAACTGCTGCTCGGTGGGCGACACGAACTGCTGAGCCTGGTAAGGCTGAGCCTGTGCCGCGAGTGCGAGATCATTCTTCAACGCGTCGTCGGGACGCGAATCGTTGTTGCGGCAGGCACCAAGCAGCGCGAGGCCGGCGAGCGACGAGATGACGAGTATACGCATTGAAGTTCCTCCGTAGCTGAGAACGATCGAACTGGCTGACCTCCACTATGGCAGGGGGTGTACCGCGAGTTAACATGCTCCTCGGCTCGTTCGGGCGCAGAGGGCGTCCCTTCCACTGGAGCAGCGCGTCCCCTTTTTTCCAATGGCGAACTGAGCCAGTACGCTCCATCGGCACGTATCACGCATCGTTCGCGTTTACCCGAAGCGGCGAAAGGCCGCTCCACTCAGGCACCGAGGTGCTCCGAATGCATCACCCGACGATCCGGGTATCGATCACCGCGCTGGCCCTGCTGCTGCTCGGCAGCACCGGCATGCGCGCGCAGGAGGCGGTGGCGACTCCGCCCGTGTACCCCGCGCCCGAGGTCGGCTCCATGGCGCCGGACTTCGCGCTCCCAGGGGCGACGCGGTACGGCACCCTTCGCGATCCCGTCCGGCTGTCCGACCATCGTGGCAAGACGGTCGTGCTCGCGTTCTTCTACAGGGCGCGGACCAAGGGCTGAACGGTGCAAATGGAGGCGTACCGTGATCAGTACGCCAAGCTCTTCAACAACGGACGCAACGTCGTCGTCATCGGTATCAGCGTCGATCCCGACACGCTGCTCGCGGCATGGGCGCGGGAGATCGCCACACCGATCCTGTTCGCCAGTGACTCGGCGCAGGTCGCCGGAAAGCTGTACGGGTCCGTGCGGGGCAAGCTCGACAACCGATCGCTGTTCGTGATCGATCCGACGGGACGCATCGTGAAGCGCATGCAGCCCTTCAACGAACTCGCGCAGTCGTCGTACGATGCACTCGAGGCAGCGGTGAAGATGACGCTGCCCACACCGGCGGTGGAGAAGCGGTAGACACGTCGCCTGTGCCGCAACCGCCTGCTCCACGCGGAATATGCAGACGAAGGCCGGCGGCAGGCGCGCGCCGGCCTTCGTGCATCCGCTAGCTTTCCGTCGGACCTCGACGCCACGAGATGCTCATGACCAGCCGCCCGTTCACCGTCGGAATCATCCAGGATTCCGCGTCGTCAGATGCGCGTGCGACACTCGACCAGGCCATTGCGCATGTGCGCGAAGCCGCCGCCCTGGGCGCACAGATCATCTGCCTGAAGGAACTGTTCAACGCCCCGTACTTCTGCAAGTCGCAGCACAGCGAGCGGTTCGACATCGCCGAACCGATTCCCGGTCCGACCACGGATGTCATGCAGAAGCTCGCTCGTGAGCTGGACGTCGTGCTCGTCGTGCCGCTCTTCGAGAAGCAGGCGATGGGCGTGTATCGCAACTCGGCCGCGATCATCGATGCCGACGGATCGCTGCTCGGCGTGTATCGCAAGATGCACATCCCCGACGATCCGCTCTTCAACGAGAAGTACTATTTCGCACCAGGCGACACGGCGCACGACGACCGCATCGATCGCATCGGGGAAGTCGCGAAGCAGGCCAGCGGATTTCGCGTGTGGAAGACGAAGTACGCGAACATCGGCGTGCTGATCTGCTGGGATCAGTGGTACCCGGAAGCGGCGCGCATCACGAGCCTGCTGGGTGCCGACATCCTGTTCTATCCCACGGCGATCGGCTGGCATCCCGACGAGAAGTCGGAATTCGGTGCCGCCCAGGTGGACGCATGGCGGACGATCCAGCGGTCGCATGCCATCGCCAACGGCGTATACGTCGCGTCCCCGAACCGGATTGGTCACGAGAACGACGAGCCCGGCACACGTGGCATCGAGTTCTTCGGCAACTCGTTCATTGCCGATCCATTCGGCCGGCTGCTGGCCGATGCGCCGAACACGGACGCAGCAGTGTTGATCGCACGGTGCGATCCCCGGTTGATCGAGGAGACGCGGAGAAACTGGCCATTCCTCAGGGATCGGCGCATCGACGCCTACGCCCCGATTCTCAGCCGATATCTGGGAGCCTGAACACGCGGTGAATGGTGAGATGTGAGACGTGATTGCGCACCGTGTCGCGCGCGCGGCGTTGTCGCTGGCGCTCACCGCTCACGTCTCACGATTCACGTCTCACGATTCACGATTCACGATTCACCTCTCACGATTCACGTCTCACGATTCACCGTCCTCACTGAGGGCATCACTTGTCAGAATTCCATTTTCCCGCCGAGTGGTCCCCACACGCGGCCACCTGGATCGCGTGGCCGCATCACGAGCCGGATTGGCCGGGCAAGCTCGGTCCCATCCCGTGGGTCTACGCCGAGATCGCCCGCGTTCTCGCGGAACACGAACGCGTCGAGATTCTCTGCCACGACGAGTCGATCCGCGCCGACGCGCAGGAGCATCTCGCGGCGCACGGCGTCCATCGCAACGTGGGGCTCCACGTCGTGGCGAACGACCGGGTCTGGCTGCGCGACTCGGCGCCCACCTTCGTCCACGACCACGCGGGCGACGTCGTCCTGGCGAACTGGGACTTCAACGCGTGGGCAAAGTACCCGAACTTCTCGCGGGACGCGCAGGTAGGGCGGGCGGTCGAGCGCATCACGGGCCTTCGCCGCGTCGAGCCGATGCGACCCGACACCGGTGCGCGCGTCATCCTCGAAGGTGGCGGCATCGAGACCGATGGCGCCGGGACGCTGCTCGTCACCGAGGAGTGGCTGCTCTCCAGCGTGCAGGTCCGGAACCCCGGCCTCGACCGCGACGGATACGAGCGGGTATTCCGTGACGCGCTGGGCATTCGTGCCACCATCTGGCTCGGCGAGGGATGCGTTGGCGACGACACGCACGGGCACGTGGACGACATTGCCCGCTTCGTATCACCTGGCGTGATCGTGCTCGCGTACGAGGAGGACCCCGCCGACGACGAGAATCATCGGCGCTCAGTGGACAACATGCGTCGGCTCGAACTCGCGGGCGCGGGGCGCGGAGCGCTCAAGGTGGTGAAGCTGCCCTACCCACGGGCCGTCACGATGCATGGCGACCGGCTCCCGGCCAGCTACGCCAACTTCTACATCGCCAACGGCGTCGTGCTCGTGCCCACCTTCAACGATCGCAACGACCGGATCGCGCTCAATGCCATCGCCGCGCTGATGCCCGACCGGACCGTGGTGGGCGTGCACGCCCTCGACCTGGTATGGGGTTTCGGCACCCTGCACTGCCTCACGCAGCAACAGCCGGCGCCTGCGTCACCCGGTCGCTCACGGTGACGTGCAGGCGGTGTGGTCTTTGCACGATGACGTCGCCATGAAGATCACCCTGCTGAGCGACGATGCGCTTCGCCTCGATCCCATGCCCGGCGCCCTCACCATCGAGGCAGCATCGGCCGAGATGAGCTACTCGCCCTTTCACATGCTGGCGAGCGGACTCGCGACCTGCACCGCATCGGTACTGTACTCGTGGGCGACGCACGCAACGCTGTCCATCGACGACCTCTCACTCGACGTGCGGTGGCGATTCGCCGATGATCCGCACCGTGTGTCCGACATCGAGGTCACACTGGCATGGCCATCGCTGCCAGCCAATCGGGTTGGCGCGGCTCGGCGCGTGGCGGAGATGTGCACCATCCACGCGACCCTCACCCATCCTCCGCGAATCGCCATCTCCACCGACGCGACCGCGGTCGCTGAGCCCGAGACGGACCAGGATGCCGCGCTGACCGCGAGGACTGCCTCGTGACGGTTCCCGTCGTGCGCTTCACCATCGCGGGGCAGGAAACCGCGAGTCCAGGGTTGGGCCGTCAGTATACCGTCGTCTTCGACGGCGATTGCCGTGTGTGCACCCGACTGTCGAACGTGCTGCGCCAGTGGGACGGCGGACGCGCGCTGGAGGTCGTGACGTCGCAGCAGCAGGGCGTCATGGCGCGATTTCCGTGGATCCCGCCACGAGCCTACGCCGATGCGCTGCAGCTCGTCGCCGCCGACGGCACGACGTGGCAGGGTTCCGCGGCGGTCGAGCAACTGTTGCACGTGCTGCCGCGAGGCCGACTCGTCGCCTGGGTGTTCAGGATACCCTACGTGCGCGTGCTCGCCGACCGTTTCTACCGGTGGTTCGCGCGAAACCGGTACCGTCTCGGCTGCGGCTCGCACTGCCAGTCGCGTCCGCTCGACGTCATGTGGGCCGAAGCGGAGCGCGAGTCCGGCTGAGTTGGTGCGCGCGTGAGATCGAGCACGACTCGGCGGTCACCGTCCGGCGCCGATCTTCTCCGCGTTCTCCTCCCGCTTGCGTCGCAGCACGACCTCGGCGAGCCAGTGCTCGATCTCGGCCGCTCCCGCGTCGTCGAGCGATTCGGTCCGCTGTTGCACCCCATCCGGAGCCGACCCGCCGCTGCGCTCGATCATCGCCTCGACCACTCGCTCCCAGGTATGGTGTTGCAAGCGGTCGCCCAGGGTGCGCATGGCGATCAGGTCGAGCACGTTGGCTGCACGGTCGTACACCTCCACCTGGAATCGCAACATGCCCGGCGCACGTTCGCAGCGGAATCGCACCGCGCCGGCGAGCGGATGCCCTTCCAGCGTCAGCAGCGTCGCGAAGGTGGGGCCGAGTTCCGCCACGCGCACCTGCACGTGCCCGCGCATCGGGAGCGACAGGGTGATGGTCTCACCCTCGTCGATCAGGTCGGTCGATCCAGGTTCCGGCGCCGCCTCCACGAATACGGGCGTGACGTCGTTGAAGTGCGTGCGGAACACCGCGAACAACTCCTCCGGGCTGTGCGGACACGTGACGATGTCGGCCCAGAAGCGCTTGCGCTTGAGCGTCCCCACCCCCTCGGAGGGAAGCTGCTCCTCCTGCGCGTCGGCGAGGCGGCGCAGTCCCTCGTCGAGTGGTGTCGGCGTGACGCCCAGCACCTGCTCGAGCGCATTCACGCCACCTGGTGCGATCGCGTTTCCCTCGTGCAGCATCGTCACCTGCTGATCGTTGAACGACATGTCCCAACCCACGAGTGACACCACCCTGGACCCGAGCGTCGCCAGGAAGTCCGGCACCGAGACTCCCTGCACATCGCGGCCGGTGATCTTGCCGAGTCGTGCCATCAGGTCGTTCTGCGATGTCAGTTCGGCGCCGGCGATGTCGAGCTCGCGTCCGGCGAGATCGGTGCGCTCCACGATGTTCGCGAGCGCGTTGGCGACGTCCTCCCACCACACCGGCTGAATCGGCTGGTCCCCGTCGCCGATCCTGGGGATGACGGGGCTGGGGCTGCGCACCATGCGCAGCAGGAGCGAAATCTGTTCGTCGCCCGGCCCGTACACGTTGCCCGGTCGCGCAATCACCCACTGGCCCCGGAACTCGCGGACGAGCGCTTCGGCGTCGCGCTTGGACGCGTGGTACTCGGACTTGCCGGTCGGAGCGCCCAGCGACGACACGAAGACCAGACGGCGAACGTCCGCGCGCCCGCACTCCGCGAGCACGTTCGCGGTGCCGCCCACGTTCACGTCGGCGAATGTCGCCTCGTCGGATTCATCGACGATGCCAACCATGTGGAGCACGACGTCACATCCGGTTGCAGCGCCCCGGATCGACGCCGCATCGGCGACGTCTCCCTCGTGCGGGGTCACACCATCAGCCCACTGGCGAGCGTCGTCGGCCGCGTGCCTGGACAGCAGCACCACGCGATGACCGCGCGTCAGCAACTCCGTCACCGTACCCGTGCCCACCACACCTGTGCCGCCCGTCACAAGAATCTTCATGGTCCGTGTTCCTCCATTGGTCAGCCAGGGGGCAGGTTGGATGCCACGCACGTTGTCGCCCCTGCGCCTATCTTTTTTCGCATCGCCGGCTCGGCTGGCCTCTTCCCCGATATCGAACAGATGCGCATCGAGACACTGGCCGTGCACGCCGGCCACACGCCCGACCCGACCACGGGCGCCGTCACGCCAGCCCTGCATCTCTCGTCCACCTTCGAGCGCGATCCGGATGGCGGCTACCGCGCCGGTCACGTCTACACGCGCACGTCGAACCCCAACCGCGCCGCGATCGAGCACGTGCTCGCCGAGCTGGAAGGCGGAGCGGTGGCCGTCGCGTACGCGTCCGGCTCGGCGGCGACACTCGCCGTGTTTCAGGCACTGCACCCCGGTGATCACGTCGTCGCCCCCACCGACGCCTACTTCGGAACGCTGCGACAGTTGCGCGAGATCTTCGCGCCGTGGGGCCTCGAGGCTGACGTCGTGGACATGACGGACCTCGAGGCGGTGCGACGTGCGCTCCGTCCGACGACGAAGGTCGTCTGGGTCGAGACGCCGTCGAATCCGCTCGTGCGCGTGGTGGACATCGCGCAACTGGCCGGGCTCGCACACTCGGTGGGAGCGCGATGCGTCGTCGACAACACGTGGGCGACACCCGTGCTACAGCGGCCGCTGCACGAGGGCGCGGATCTCGTGATGCATTCCACCACCAAGTACCTCGGTGGCCACAGCGACCTGCTGGGTGGCGCGCTCGTCTCGCGCGCGAACGACGATTTCACGGAGCGGTTGCTGCTGATGCAGCGGCTCGGCGGCGCGGTCCCCTCGCCGTTCGATTGCTGGTTGCTCCTGCGCGGCATTCGCACGCTGCCCTGGCGCATGCGGGCACACTGCGACAACGCCGCGCGCATCGCCGCGTTCCTGTCCACGCACCCGGGCGTGGAAGCGGTACACTATCCGGGGCTCGACTCGCATCCGGGTCACGCCATCGCGCGTCGCCAGATGTCGGGATTCGGCGGCATGCTCAGCGTGCAGGTGCGTGGCGGACGTGACGAGGCGCTCGCGCTCACGCATCGCCTTGCGCTCTTCACGCGCGCCACGAGTCTCGGCGGTACCGAATCGTTGATCGAGCATCGCGCGTCGGTGGAGGGACCGGTCACGCTCGCGCCCGAGAACCTGCTCCGCATCTCGGTGGGGCTGGAGCATCCCGATGACCTGATCGACGACCTGCGCGCGGCGCTGGAGGCGTGATGGACGGCGGGCATCGCACGGCCGTGCTGCTTTTGTCGGGCGGCCTCGACTCCACCACGATGCTCGCGCACGCCGTGTCCGAGGGCTGCGCCGTCCACGCGATGACCTTCCGGTATGGGCAGCGACACGCCACCGAGATCGACGCTGCGCGCCGGGTCGCGCGCGCGTACGGTGTCACCGACCACGTCATCGTCGACATCGACCTGCGGATCTTCGGCGGCTCCGCCCTCACCGCGGAGATCGCGGTTCCCAAGGACCGCTCGGCCAGCGCGATGGCTACGGGCATTCCCATCACCTACGTCCCGGCGCGCAACACGATCTTCCTCTCGTACTGCCTCGCCTGGGCCGAAGTGCTCGGTGCCTCCGACATCTACATCGGCGTCAATGCCGTCGATTACTCCGGCTACCCGGATTGCCGCCCCGAGTACGTGGAGGCCTTCCAGGCGATGGCCAACCTCGCCACACGCCGGAGCGTGGAAGGCGACACGCCCATTCGCCTCCGCACACCGCTGCTTCACCTGTCCAAGCGCGAGATCATACTCCTCGGGCGATCGCTCAGCGTGGACTATTCCATCACGTTGAGCTGTTACGATCCCGATCCATCGGGGTCGGCCTGCGGTCATTGCGATGCGTGCGCGCTCCGCTTGAAGGGGTTCGCGGACGCAGGCGTGCCGGACCCCGCACCGTATGCGCGGAGATAAGGGCATGCCGTACGTCGTGCGGGAAATCTTCTACACACTGCAGGGCGAGGGGCAGAACGCCGGCCGCCCCGCCGTCTTCTGCCGGTTCGCGGGCTGCAACCTGTGGACGGGGCGCGAGGCCGATCGTCATCGCGCCGTCTGTCAGTTCTGCGACACCGATTTCGTCGGCGTCGGACCCGATGGCGGCCGATTTGCCGACGTGAAGACGCTGGCGGACGCCGTGCTGGCGCGCTGGCCATCGGTGCAGGGAGCGCGCGCCACGGGCGGTCGCCCGCTCGTGGTGTGCACCGGCGGAGAGCCGCTCCTGCAACTCGACGCGGCGGCGGTGGACGCGTTGCATGCACGAGGCTTCGAGGTGGCCGTGGAAACGAACGGCACCCAGCCTGCGCCCGCGGGAATCGATCACATCTGCGTGAGTCCGAAAGCCGGCGCCCCGCTCGTTCTCACGCATGGCCATGAGCTCAAGCTGGTCTTTCCGCAGGAACAGGCCGACGCCCAGCCGCACCTGTTCGCGACGCTCCCGTTCGAGGCGTTCTACCTCCAGCCGCTGGACGCGGGCGACCTCGCCATCACGCGCGTGAACACGGAACGGGCACTCGCGTACTGCCTCGCCCACCCGGAGTGGCGGTTGAGCCTGCAAACGCACAAGCTGCTCGCGATTCGATAGCGTCGCCGGTAAGTATTTGTGCAGCAGTCAGTTACAGCAGACTGTGCGCGAGGTCACGGACGACGAGGGTCGCGCGATGAGAGATTGGGCCTTCCCTTCCCACCGCATCCGCCCGCTGGAGCTCGATCGCCGGTTTTCCCGAGCTCTGCGGGTGGGGCGGGCCTTGCATAGCAGGCTCGACCAACGGCCATGCCCTCCTCTCCGACACCTCCCCTGCGCCCCTCTGTCGGGCGATGCGCCACCGCAGTGGCTGTTGCGGCGTTGGCCACTGCATCGGTGAGCGCCTCGCCGGCTCAGGCGCAGAGGACGGCGCTCCGCGAGCATGTCGTGATGACGATCGCCGCGCGCGACGCAGGGCCTGAAAACGATGGGTGGAGGGGTGCGCTGGTCGGACTGGCGCTCCCCGGCACCCCGCCCACGGCGCACGCGTCGCCAGCGCCGGTTCACGGATCGTGGAGCTCGTCACCGCATGCCCTCCGCGATTCCATCGTCGTATCGATTGCCCGTACGGCTGTCGGAACACGCTACGTGCGCGGTGGAGCATCGCTGCAGCGCGGCTTCGATTGTAGCGGGCTGGTTCGCCACATCCTGATCGGGCTGGACGTCGAGATTCCGCGCACCGCGCGGCAGCAGGCCCTCAGCGGCGTGGCCATCGAGCGTGATACCGCCGCGCTTCGGCCTGGCGATCTGCTGGCGTTCGCCGTCGCCTCGCGACGGGTGAGTCATGTCGGCGTCTATATCGGCGGCGGCCGCTACGTCCACGCGAGCAGCGTCGCCGGCCAGGTCATCGAGAGCCGGCTCGATCGACCCCGCTCTCCGCTCGTGAAGGGCTGGCGCGGCGCACGGCGTCTGCTGCCGCGCGGCGAGCCATCGGCGAGCGCAGCCGAATAGCTCGACGTCGTTCGCGTTATCGCGGTGCGCGTGGAAGGATCGTTCCGGACGCATTCACCCGCGCACCCGTGCCCGGAAAGTCGAGACTGGCCAGCGAATCAGTGAGCGCGGCCGCTCGCGCGGTGCGATCGACTTCGAGGACGCCGGGCGCCCGCTGCACCGTGGACGCGAGATCCGCCGCACCCACCCGTCCATTCGTGTCGAACGTCGCGCAGAGCACGGCGCCACGGTTCAGGGGGTCGGTGAGCGTGAACGGCCCGTAGGTCAGCAGGTTGCCGAGCGAGTAGGCAATGAGCGCGCCTCGCTCCCGCCACTCCATGGCGCGCAGCACGTGCGGCCCGTGCCCCACCACGAGGGCGGCGCCACCGCGCACGGCCGCATCCGCGAACGCCACGGGATTCCCCCGATCGATGCCCAGGAACCGCTCGGTCTGGTCGGTGGTTCGCTGAGCGGCCGCACCTTCGGCACCGAGGTGCATGGTGGCGATCACGACGGGATATCGCTCGAATGCACGCGCAACGTGCCGGTAGACGGCGGCGGTGTCACGCGCATTCGGCGTCTCGACCGAGGTGTAGAACCCGAGCATGCCAACCGTGTCGCCAGCCGGTGTGGGCACGGGCGTGGCCAGTGTGTCGAAGCCGGTGACGAGCACGCCGGCGCGCGCGAGTGCGGAGACGGTGCTGTCCAGTCCGCGAGCCCCCGCATCGCGCGCGTGATTGTTCGCCACGTTGCCGACGATCGTGCGCTCGGGCGAGAGCGCGCGAAGCGCCCGCGCGCTGGACGGTGGCGATCGGAACGCGTAGCAGTTGGTGGAGCGACGTCCGCATTTCGACGCGGCCGCACCGGCGCCGATCGCTGATTCGATGTTCAGCAGGATGATGTCCGCGGAGCTCATCAACGACCGCAGCGGGACGAGCAGCGTGGCGGGCTCGCCGTCGCGACCATACTCGCGACGCATCCGCAGTTCGGCGCGTCGTGCCCACGCCGTGTCGAGGTTGGTGCCCAGCGTGACGTCCCCGCCCGCGCATACGCGCACCGGCGCGCGCAGCGCACGCGCGGTCAGCGTATCGGTGCGAGCGGATGGCCGCGCGAGTGGGCGTCGCGAGCGCGCGACCGATCGCTCCGCCGCACGGATGCTGTCGAGCCGCGCGCGTTCGAGCGCGCTGTCGGCCTGCGCACGGACTCGCACACTGTCGGCGCGCGCGGCGACTCGTTCCGCGTCCGAGGGTATCTGCGCCGGCACGGGAGCAGGCGCGGGAGTCGGTGCAGTGGTACACGCGGCGCCGGCGAGCAGGAGCCAGAGCGCGCTGCGGGACAGGCTGGTATGA
>JANLTI010000148.1:0-2400 GCA_031362845.1 Gemmatimonadaceae bacterium
CGTGCCGGCAGTGCAGGCACTCGACATTCTCCAGCTCGAGGCGAAGGAGGGCATGCTCGACGCCACGCTGCTGCAGGCGTTCGTCGAGGCGCGCGTGTACGAGCAGGTCCCGCTGGGCAGCGCGGGCGACTAGCCTTCGCCACACCCCCGCCCTTCTCGCACTACTCCATCCGAATGCACGACACTGTGACCGCGAATCGTCCCGCCAAGGCGGTGATTCTCGCGCGCGGCCTCGGCACCCGGATGCGACGGTCGGATGCGGCCGCCACCGTCGACGCGGCGCAGGCCGAGGCTGCCGACACCGGGGTGAAGGGAATGATTCCGATCGGGCGGCCGTTCATGGACTACCTGATCAGCGCGTTCGCCGACGCCGGCTTTCTCGACGTGTGCCTCGTGATCGGACCCGAGCATCACCAGGTGCGCGAGCACTACGGCCGCGAGGCCATTCCTTCGCGCGCGCGACTTCATTTCGCCGTACAGCCCGATCCCCTGGGAACGGCGAACGCCGTGCTCGCCGCAGAGGAGTTTGCGGCCGGCGAATCGTTCGTCGTGATCAATTCGGACAACTACTACCCGGTCGAGGCGCTGCGTGCCCTTCGCGACCGGGCAGCGCCGGTCGTCGTGGGATTCGAACGCGCGGCGCTCGTCCGACTCGGCAACGTGCCGCCCGATCGCGTGGCCCGCTTCGGCGCGCTCGAGATCGACTCGGACGACACACTGCGCCGCATTCTTGTCGAACCGACGGCGGCCATGCTCGCGGCTGGCGAGATCTTCGCCAGTCTCAACTGCTGGTCGTTCACCAGCCAGATCTTTCGCGCCTGCCGTGAGGTGCCGCGTTCCACTCGCGGGGAGTTCGAACTGCCGCAGGCTGTCCAGCTCGCGATCGATCAGTACAGCATGCGCATGCACGTCGTGCGAAGCCACGCCGCGGTGCTGGACATGTCGAGCCGCTCCGACATCGCGTCGATGGCGGAGCGGCTTCGCGATGTCGCGGTTGCGCTGTGACGACTGGAGATCAGGCGCCCAGCAGGTACTCCACGCTCGACACGACCCGCACGACCTTGGCGATCTGGCTCTCGGCCGAGATTCCCGGAGCCTGATCACGCGCCAGAATCTCGAACACACCCTGATTTGCTCGCCGGATTCCACCGAGCGACGTGCGAGAGTCTTTCGCGAACTGCTCGGCGGCTTCTCTCGCTCTCGCTGTCGATTCCGCGATCATGCGAGGCTTGAGGGTGTTCAGCCCCGAGTACACGAACGTCGGTCCACCACTCGGCCCTTCCCCTCCGCCGGACGACACGGCGACGCCGATGGCCGCGAGCTCGCCGATCAATTGACTGGCCTGCAGGACCGCCTCGGGGCGTGACGATCGGATGAGCATCGTCTGCCGGATGACGAATCGATTGGCGGGGACGCCGGAGGAGTACTGGTTCGATGACGCATCGCTGACGGTGAAGCCAGTCAGCTCCACCTGCGTCGTGTCGAGTCCGTGGCGAGCCATGAACTGCCGCACGCCGGCGATGCTCCGCGCGAGCTTGGCGTTCGCGGTGGCGAGGTCGTTATCGGCGCCGATGACCTGGAGAGGCCAGATCGCGAGGTCGCTTCGCACCTCGCGCTCGGCGACTCCCTTCACCGTGACGTAGCGCTCCGTGACTCGCGCCCGCGCGAAGCCGCGGCCGGCGAGGAGGCCGCCGAACGCGATGCCGAGTGCCAGGATGATCATGCGAACGGTGCCGCGATCCAGAAATCCCATCTCACGCTCCAGTTTGATGCCCCTGCGAGGAGGCGCCGTAACCGCCACCGCCCGGCGTCTCGATCGTCACCACATCACCGGCCTTCAATTGCACGCGGCACTTCGCCGGCAGCGGCTCGCCGTTGAGCAGATTGCGTCCCACCGCGCCGGCCCCTCCGCCGGCCACTCCGCGCGGAGCATGGCGCCGTCGCTCGGTGAGCAACGTGACGACACACGGTGCCGTCGCTCGGTAGCTGCGCACGATGCCCGCGCCGCCCTCGTGCGCCCCGCTGCCGCCCGATCCCTCACGAATGGCGTACTGGTCCACCCGCAGCGGCGTCGAGCGCTCGAGCGCCTCGACGGGCGTGTTGAGCGTGTTGCTCATGCCCACGTGCACCCCCGACGGGCCCGGGCCAGCAGCCGTCGCGCCCTGGCCACCGCCGAGCGTCTCGTAGAACGTCCATCCGTCGCCGCCGAAGGTGACGTTGTTCATCGTCCCCTGTCCCTGCGCGGCGACGTCCACGCCGGCATCACCCAGTGCGGCGAGAATCGTGTCGGCCACACGCTGCGACATCTCCACGTTGCCGGCGGCGACGGCGGCGGGCCACGCGGCGTTGATCGCGCTCCGGTCCGGTAGCACGAGCGAAATGGCGCGGGCGATTCCGTCG
>JANLTI010000149.1:0-42190 GCA_031362845.1 Gemmatimonadaceae bacterium
GGGGGGGGGGGTCTGGGGGCGGGGGGTGGCGGGGCGCCCCCGGGCCCGCCCGGCCCCGCGCCGCGTGACCCGGGGGCCCCGCGACGCGCTTTCGCGATGGGACGCGGACGCGGCGCCGGACAACCGGAATCAGGTGCTCGCGTCGCACAACGGCATCCATGCCGTCCTCCGGCTCTACCTGCTCGGCGCCACGAGCGCGCGTCTGGGTGATGCCACCGAGGCCAGCAACCTGGCGGATGCACTGGAGCATCGACGTGACGACGATGCGCGAGTCGCCGGGTTTGCCTCGCATCTCGGCCGTTGCATTCGCGCGCAGGTCGCGCACGCCGACGGCCGGCCCGCGGACGCGCTCGAGATCCTCGGCGAGACGCAGCCGGAAATCTGGTATCAGCTCACCGTCACCTCACCGTTCTACTCCGGAGCGCACGATCGGTACCTGCGCGCGGAAGCACTCTACGAGCTCGGGCGGTACGAGGAGGCACTCGGGTGGTATCGCGCGCTCGGCGAGAGCTCACCGTACGAGTTGATCTACCTCGCGCCGGCGCTGCTGCGACAGTCGCAGATCAACGCGCACCTGGGGCACCATGATCGTGCGGCCGATGATGCCGCTCGCGCCTCGACGCTCTGGGACGGATGCGATGCGGACCTCAGGCTCCTGGTGGAGGGAGCGGCCGTGTGAGAGCGCCGTCAGCCGATCGCATCGCCGAGGCCATGTCGGTGATCGATCCCGTGTTTCTCCATTCGCCGCTGGTTCGCGGCAGCTCCATCGACCGCGTGGTCGGGGCCGAGGTCGTGTTCAAGGCAGAGATGCTGAATCCCATTCGCTCCTTCAAGGGACGCGGTACGGAACTGCTCTGCGCGCGCCTCGATCACGGGCGACCGCTCGTGTGCGCATCCGCTGGCAACTTCGGCCAGGGACTCGCTCGCGCGTGCGTGCGGCGCGGTCGCGAGGTCACCGTGTTCGCCGCGGAGCGCGCCAATCCGCTGAAGGTTGCCGCGATGCGTGCGTTGGGTGCGGAGGTGCGACTGGAGGGCAACGACTTCGATGCGGCCAAGGATGCGGCGCGACGTCACGCAGCTGTGTCGGGCGCCTTCTATGTGGAGGACGGCGCGCTGCCGGAGATCGCCGAAGGGGCGGGCACCATTGCGTTCGAGCTCACCGAGGCGGGGGTATCTCCCGACGTGATGCTCGTGCCGCTGGGAAACGGTGCGCTGGCCACCGGCATCGGCACGTGGCTCCGGCGCGCCGCGCCCGCGACGCGCGTGGTGGCCGTCGTCGCCGCGGGCGCGCCGTCGATGCGCCTGTCGTTCGAGCGCGATCGGCCGGTGTCCACACCGTCCGTGCAGACCATCGCCGATGGCATCGCGGTGCGCGATCCCGTGCCGTACGCGCTCGACTGCATGCGCGGCGTCGTGCACGACGTCGTCTCGGTGTCCGATGAAGACATCCTGCGCGCGATGCGCCTGGCGCACGAGCATCTTGGCCTCGTCGTGGAGCCGGCGGGAGCGGCCGGCCTCGCCGCACTGCTCGCGCATGGCGACCGATGGCGGGGCACGCTCGTCGCCACGCCACTCTGCGGTGGAAACGTCACGTCAGCGGACGCGAGGGACTGGCTGCTGTCGTGATGGCCGGATACGATTGCACCCGAACTTTCCCCCCGACCCATTCCGTCATGCGCGCCTCTCGCCTCATCGTCGTCGTTTCGTCGTGCCTGCTGCATCCCGCACTCGCCCTGGCGCAACAGCGAGCGCCAGCCACGCGTCTCGGCTTCTCGGTCCAGCGTCTGGCGCGCATCGACAGCATGATGCAGGGCGCAGTGAATCGCGGCGAGATCGCCGGCGCGGTCGCGCTCGTCCGTCGGGACGGCCGCACGGTCTACGAGCGCGCCGTCGGCTGGTCGGACAAGGCGTCGTCCAGGCCAATGCGCATCGACGACATCTTCCGCATCGCGTCGCAGACGAAGGCGCTGACGAGCGTGGGGATCATGTCGCTGGTGGAGGAGGGAAAGCTCGCGCTGGGCGATCCGGTGAGCCGGTACATCCCGGCGTACGCGCGCACGATGGTCGCCTCGCGGTCCGACACGGGGCGCGTCGTGCTCCCGGCGCGTCGGGCCATCACCATCCGCGACCTGCTCACGCATACCGCCGGCATATCGTACGGCACCGACTCGCTCGTCTCCACGACCTACGCAGCAGCCGCGCTGGGCCCCGCGGCCGGGTGGGGCTGGTACACCGCCGACAAGGACGAGCCAGTGTGCTCGACGATGGAGCGGCTGGCGACGCTGCCGTTCGTGGCGCAGCCCGGCGAGCGTTTCGTCTATGGCTATTCCACGGACATCCTGGGCTGTGTCATCGAACGGGTGTCCGGCATGCCGCTCGACGCATTCCTGCGCGCGCGCATCACCGAGCCGCTCGGCATGACGGACACGCACTTCTTCCTGCCGGCCGACAAGCGCGCGAGGCTCGCGGTGGTGTACTCGAGTGTGGGCGACTCGGCCATCGCACGCGCGCCGGACGGTGCCCGCGGCCAGGGTCACTACGTGGACGGACCCCGACGCAACTTTTCGGGTGGTGCCGGCCTGGTCTCGACCGCGGCGGATTACGGCCGATTTCTGCAGATGCTGTTGAACGGCGGCTCGCTCGATGGGGCGCGCATTCTCGCGCCCCGGACGGTGGCGCTGATGACGAGCAATCAGACCGGCGCGTTGTTCTCGCAATCCGGTGAAGGGTTCGGCCTGGGGTTCAGCATCCTCGAGCGGCCGGGCGCGAATGGCCGAGTCGAGTCGGTCGGCACGTACGGGTGGGGCGGTGCATACGGCAGCGGCTACGGGGTGGATCCGCAGCAGAAACTCGTGCTCGTGTTCCTGGTGCAGCAGCTCCCGAACAGTAGTCGGCTGGGGGCGAAGTTTCCCATGCTCGTGTACCAGGCGCTGGTCGAGGCTCGGTGAAGAAGCCGGCGACGAAGCGGTCGACGGTGTCGCCGACGGCGAAGCGGCACTCCGCGCCGCCGGTGGTAGAGTCCGAGCGTGCGAGAGCCCTCAAGCTCTGGGTCGTGCTCGCGCGCGCCTACGCCGCCATTCAGCGCGAGGTCGATGCGGACATCGCGCGGCACGACCTCACCACGACGGAGTTCGGCATTCTCGAGGCGTTGTATCACAAGGGGCCGCTCCTGCTCGGGGACATCCAGCGAAAAGTGCTGGTGACGAGCGGCGGGATCACGTACCTGGTGGATCGCCTGATCGCGAAAGGATTCGTGGTTCGCGAGCCGTCGCCGAGCGACCGGCGCGCGCGCTACGCGGTGCTCACGCCGGCCGGTACGCGTCTCATTCGCCGCGTCTTTCCCGCGCACGCCGACTGCGTGGCCCGCACGCTCGCCGGGCTCGATGCACGCGAGCAGGCAGAGGCGACGGCGCTGCTGCGCACCCTGGGTCTCGCTGCGGCAGCGCAGCAGGAGCGCGAGTGATCGTCGGCGCGCACCGCATGCCTCCCGCGGCAGGCTGGTCTCGGCTTTGCGTTTGTTGCGCGCGCCGCTCCGTGCGGCGCGCGGCGTCCCTTCATTCCTCGACCAGAGAGATCACATGCTCGCTCTTGCCGTCATCCTGCTCGTCGTCTGGGCGCTCGGCTTCCTCGTGTTCAAGATCGCCGCGTTCTTCATTCATGTCCTGTTGATCATCGCCGCGATCGCGCTCGTCATGCACTTCGTGCGCGGAGCGCGTCGCACCACGGTGTAGGCTCCACCCGTGACCGCGTCATTCCACGGGCGCGCTGGCCAACGCGACGCGCCCGTGGAATGGCGGTGATCACTCCGGCGGCACCGACCGCGGTCCGGTCTGCACGGGAGGCGCCGGGCGAGACCGATCCTCGGACGGCGCGAGGTTCCACTCGAAGAACGTCCAGGTCCGGTTCCACGAATCGATCTGCGCCGGCGAATCCACCCGCTCCAGCGTGACGGGGTCCACCCGGCGGCTGAATGCGTGGCCCACCGACCCGCCCCACGGCGCGGGGTTCACGTAGATCTTCGTCTCGGCAAGGTCGGGCTTGAGGGCGCGCAGCGTGTAGACCATCTGCTGGTCCTCCACGAAGTTCACGTCCTCGTCGTTCGTGGCGACGTGGACGAGGATCGGGACCTTCAGCCGCGCGGCCTGGAACACCGGCGAGCGCTTCTCGTATTCCTCACGCCGCTCGAACGGCAGGCCGCGAACCTCACTCATCGTCGCGAAGGAGCGTTGATAGCTCGGCCCCTTGTACGAGAGCCGAAAGAACAGATTCGTCACGGGGACGATGGCCGCGCCGGCCTTGAACGGGTGCTCGTCGCGGAAGAGCGTGTGCGCCGTGATGAAGCCGCCGTGACTCCAGCCCATCATGCCAAGACGGTCCATGTCCACGTACGGCAGCGTGCGGAGGTGATCCACGGCGGAAATCGCGTCGTCCACCTCCTTGCCGCCGTAGTCGATGGCATCGTAATGCGCCTTGCCGTGTCCGGTGCTGCCGCGATAGTCGGGCGCGATCACGACGTAGCCGCGCTGCACCGCTTCGCGGACGAAGGGAAACATGTTCGTGCCCCAGTCGCTGTGCACGCCGCCGTGGACCCACACCAGCGCGGCGTGGCCCTTCTCCCCGCGCTTCGCGAGCGGGGCGAACAGGTACGCGGGAATCGTCATGCCATCGGCGCGGCTGCGGTAGGTGACCTTCCGGAACTCCATCACGCCTGCGCTTCGCGCGGCGTAGATGCTGTCCGTACTGCGCTTCTGCGCGGCGAGCCGCTGATGGTCGGACGACGGCGCGTCCTCGGGACGATTGCTGACGTACAGCTGCGCGGCGCGCGCCGAGTCGCGAGGCGCGACGGCTGGCCGAGCCAAGGGCGCCGGTGTGGCGACCGCCTGCGCGCGCGCGAGCTCGGCGCCGACAGAGAAGAGGAGCACTGCGATGCACGCGCCGCGCGCGAAATGACGAGAGTGACCGGCCATGGCTGAGCCTTCCTCAGGGCGGGGGGGAGGGACCGACAGGCGCGGCGCGTCGCGCGCCGCGGCGGGGATGTCGTGACCTCGTGCTACGCCCGCCGCGATGGCGACGTTGGAATCAGTGCAGCCCTCGCGGCGCGGGGGCTGACCAGACGAGGTACGCTCCGCCGCGTCCGTCCGGCGCGACCGTGGTGCGCAGCATGATGCGGTCGATGACGTTGTCCGGATGCGAGTGCGAGTACCGCACGACTTTCAACCCGCTGAACGTGCCGACACCAGCACCGAGTGCGACGTCGCTCGCCCAGTGCCGGTTGTGATACATCCGCGAAAGTCCCACCAGCGTTGCGCCGCCGTACAGCACTGGCGCCACGTACCAGGTGTAGCGGGGCCACATGCGACTCACCTCGCTCGTCACCGCCGCCGCGGCGGCGAATGCGGTGGTGGTGTGTCCCGAGGGAAACGACTGCCGTTCCGACGCGCCGAAGCCGCTGCCGAGCTGGAAGTCGCTCGGTCGCGCGTCGGGCGTGCGGTCGGGCCGGGCCCGTCCGAGCACGCCCTTCAGCAGCGCGGTCACGCCGGACCCCAGGAACACCGCCTCGGTGCTGTGCCAGCCGAGATCCTGGATGCCGCGGTGTCGCGTAATGGTGCCGACGGCATAGAGCGACCCTCCAATGATGAAGGAGCCCGGCGTGGACAGGTATTCGATCCCCGTCGCCGCGCGGTCCAGGAAGCGATTCGTCGGCGTGCCGGGATCGCGCAGGTGCGTCTCGATGTACCGGTCGAGGGGAAACATGACGAGGGTGACACCGACGAACCCGGCCGCCAATAGCGCGTCCCGCTTGTTGAACAGGGTCTGCTGTCCGCGCGAGGTATCGACAGGCGCAGGAGTGGTCTCCTGCGCGCCGAGACGGCCGGCGCCGGCGCAGAACACGGTAGCCATGACGAGTGCGCGATACCGGCGCGAGAGCGGAGTCATTCTGAATCGATTGAAGGGGAGCGGGGCCGCAGCGCGACGGCGGGCGACGAGATTGCGGGAGGAAGAGCAGGAATCGCGCTACCTTCACGGAGATCGCTTCACGCCGGACACCGCAGCCGATTTCACGCGTGCGACCTGACTCGAGACTGATGCACCGACTCGTCCTCGCCACGACGCTCGCGCTCGCTGTCGCCGCCGCCACGAGCGGATGCGCAAGCGAGGGCGCGGGTGTGGCGGATGGCCCACTCGTCGTCTACAACGCGGCGTCCCTCACGCGCCCCATGCGAGCGGTCCTCGATTCGTTCGCCGCGCGCACGGGCACGCGCTACTCGCAGGAAAGTGCGTCCAGCCTGGAGCTTGTGCGAAAGCTCACCGAGATGCAGTCCACGCCGGACGTGCTCGCGCTCGCCGACCCGCAGCTCTTTCCCGCGCTGCTCGAGCCGACGTTCGTCACCTGGCACGCGCTGTTCGGGCGCAACCGCATCGTCCTCGCGTACACGTCGCGCTCGCGCGGAGCTGGCGAGATCCAGGGCGGGAGCTGGTGGACGGTGCTGGAGCAGCCCGGAGTGCAGGTGGGCCGGTCGGATCCCAATACCGACCCGTCCGGCTATCGGACGCTGCTCGTCTGGCAGCTCGCCGGTCGCCACTACGGCGTTGCGGACATGGAGGCGCGAATGCTTCGCGCCGCGCCGACGCGCAACGTGCGTCCCCGCGAAGCGGATCAGGTCGCCCTGTTGCAGGCTGGAGAGCTCGACTACATCTGGACGTACGAAAACCTCGCCCGACTGATGGGCCTGCAGTATCTCCGGCTGCCCGACGCGGTGGACCTTGGCAGCGTGGCCGATTCGGCCACCTACGCCACGGCGAGCACACGCGTGCTCGGCAAGCGACCGGGTGACACGCTCGTCGTGCACGGGCGCCCCATTCTGTTCGGGGTGTCCATCCCACGCGCGGCACCGCACACGGCGCTGGCCGAGCGCTTCGTCGCGTATCTGCTCTCGGAGGAGGGCCGTCGCATTCTGCGCCGAACTCACTTCGACGCGCTCGCGTCACCAGTTCTCGTCGGAGGTGGGGCGCCGAGTTCGCTCCGCACGAGATCGGACGGTGACAGTTCTCGTCACTGACGGCGCGCGTTGTGCGATACCCGGAACACCGTTTCACCGGGCAACCAGTCTCGACGGAGCCGCGCGCGTGTCGCCTCATCGAACCTTTCTGGACGATCTTTCCCGTCTCTGGAATGCGTGGGACGTGATCCCGGCGTGGGGCGAGCGTCGGCTGGCCGATCGGCGCGCAAAAACCGAGGGCGTCAGGACGCGCGCCGTGGACCGCCGCTACATCGAACGTCGCCGGACGCGCGGGCTCCGCATCTCGCTGCCACCGCGCCTGGCCCACGGATGGGTGGCGTTCGAGCATGGCGACGAACGTCGCCGGGTGGCCCCGATTCCGCCCAGCTGGTACGAACTGCCGGAATCGGAGCTTCGCGCGCTGTGGCGCGGTGCCGAGGAATTGCCACCGCGCAGAAAGGGCCTCGTGGAGTGAGCGGGGCGCTCAGCCCGGGAACCACCCGCCGCGGAATTCGCGCGTGAGGTAGGCGTTCGCGGCGGGCAGGTTGGTGATGTTCATGCCCACCCCGTCGTATTGGATCTTCCGGCTCTGGCCCGCGCGAAGCGCCACCACGCCCAGCAGCATCACTTCGGTGAGCGGCGCCGCGTACTCGAACGGCGCACTCGCCACCGCCTCGCCCTTGCACGCCTGGGCCCAGTTGATCTCGTGCGGCACGTCGATTCGCGGGAGTGTTTTCGGAACCGCGGCCGCCGCGGCCGCCGCCGACTCCGGATAGACGATCGCGTTCTCGCCGTACGTTTCGTACGTGAGATAGCCGCGATCGCCCACCAGCACGCCGCCACCACCATCCTTGCGCGGCAGCACGATGTCCTGCGAGAGCGCGGGCAGCAGCCCGCCGTCGTACCACGAGAGTGTCACGGGCGGACGGTCGCCGCGCGCGGCGAACTCGTAGCGCGCCGTCATGGCCAGCGGATACGCGCCCGGGTTGTCCGGCGTTCCCGGCCACGGGGTCGACGATGCGATCACGCTCGTCGGCAACCCGAGATCGAGCGCCCAGTAGGGCTGGTCCAGCAGGTGCGCGCCCATGTCACCGATCGCGCTGACGCCGAAGTCCGGCCAGCCGCGCCAGCTGAAGGGATGGTAGACGGGATGATACGGCACATCCGGAGCGGGGCCGAGGAACAGGTCCCACCGCAGGCCCGGCGGCGGTGACTGCGGGTTCTCCGCCATCGCGCGCAGGATCGCGTTGTCGACGGTGCGCATGCTCCAGCGAGGAGGAACCAGGGCATTCGTTGCCGCCGCCGCGGCGGCGTTCGCCGCGTTCGCCGCCACGGCCCCCGCCGTCGGCGCCGTCACGCCCAGGATGGGCGTGGTGATGGCCGGCGGCACTGGCCGCGCCGGACGCGGAATTCCCTGCGGCCAGTACCGCTGCGGACGATCGGTCCACACGTGCACCTCGCGCACCGCGCCGATCACGCCGGCGCCGACGATTTCCCTGATGCGGCGCGAGCCCTCCATCGAGTGGCCCTGGTTTCCCATCTGCGTCACGACGCGCGTCTCGCGCGCCGTGCGCGCCAGCAGTCGCGCCTCGTACACCGAATACGTCAGCGGCTTCTGCACGTAGACGTGCTTGCCCGCCTTCATGGCGAAGTTGGCCATGATGCCGTGCAGATGGTCCGGGGTGGCGATGACGACCGCGTCGATGTCCTTCTGCTGTTCGAGCATGACGCGGAAGTCCAGGTACTTCGCCGCCTTCTCGTACGCCGCCTTGAGGCGCAGCGATTCCGGCGTCGACGATGTCTGTCCCTGCGGCGGCCGCAGGCGGCCGGCCAGCGAGCGCTCGACGTAGGCGAAGTCCACGTCGCACACCGCGACGATGTTCTCTCCCGCCTGGACGAGCACGTTCATGTTCACCATGCCCATGCCGCCGATCCCGATGCACGCCACGTTGAGCGTCCGGCTGGGGGCCCGGTAGCCCACGCCACCCAGCACGTGCCGTGGCACGATCATCGGCGCGAGGGCAAGTGCCGCCGCCGCTCGGCCGCCGTCCCTCACGAAGGTGCGTCGTGAGATACTCGTGTCGTCGTCCTCGGGAACCATGCAATCTCCAGTGGTTGGCGGATGGGTGAAGTTGCGCGAGGGACGACGGGCCGGCCAGTCGTACCCGCCGCCACAACCCGCTAACGTACGTGCACATGACCGAATCCGAGCTCGATGCCGACGCGCTTTATCGGGTGCTGATCGACGCGTCGCCCGAGGGCGTGACCGCGATCGACGAACGGAACACGATCCTGCTCGCCAACCGTGCGATGGAGGAGATCTTCGGCCGACCGGCCCATGAGCTCGTGGGACGCGCGCTCACGGAGCTCATGCCGCCACGAGTGCAGGCCATGCACGAGCACGGCATGTCGCGCTACCTCGAAACCGGCAGCCGGACGCGCGATTGGCGCCGCATCAGCTCCACCGGTCTTCGCGCGAATGGTGAGGAGTTCCCGATCGAGATCTCGTTCGGCGAGGCGCGCATCGGCGGCGCGCGCGCCTTCCTGGGCTACATCCGCGACGTCAGCGACCGCGAGCGGGCGATCGAGGCGCTCCAGCACGCCGAACGGCTGCACGACACCATTCTCGCATCGGTCGGCGAGGCGATCCTCGGATTCGACCGCGATGGGAACATCACGTTCGCCAACCCGGCGGCGTACGCGCTGCTGGGCTACTCCGCCTCCGCGCTGCTCGGCCGGTCACAGCACGATGTGCTGCACCATTCGCGGATGGCCGGCCGGTCGCACACGCGTGCCGACTGCCCCATCTTCACCGCGCTGATGGACGGGCGGCCCTATCATGGCGCGGACGAGCTGTTCGGCCGGCAGGACGGTTCGCATGTCCCCGTCGACGTGGTGGGCACGCCCATCCTCGAGCGCGGGCGGGTGGTGGGAGGCGTCGTTGCCTTCCGCGACGTGTCGCACAGCCGCCGGCTGGAAGAGCAGCTTCGGCAGTCGCAGAAGCTGGAAGCAGTCGGTCAGCTCGCGGGCGGCATCGCGCACGACTTCAACAACCTGCTCACCGTCATCCTCGCGCACGCCAGATTCCTGCTGGAGACGGTGCCCGCCGCGTCGCCCGATCACCAGGATGTCGTGGCGATTCGCGACGCCGGAGAGCGGGCCGCGTCGCTCACGACGCAGCTGCTGGCGTACAGCCGACGACAGGTGCTGCAATCCGAGGAGGTGCGACTCGGCGACGTCGTCGCGCGGCTCGAGCCCATGCTGCTGCGGCTGATCGGCGAGCACATCGTGTTCATCGCCGCCACGCGGACGACGCACGATCAGGTCTACGCCGACCGGGGACAGCTGGAGCAGGTGATCACCAACCTGGTGCTCAACGCCAGGGACGCGATGCCGAATGGCGGGACGCTCACCATCGAGGTGGAGACGCCACGAGCGGACGAGCTGCCCGACATGGTGGAGCCTGGTGCGTATGTGCTGCTCCGTGTGGTCGATACCGGGATCGGCATGGACGACGCCACGCGGGCGCACGCATTCGAGCCCTTCTTCACCACGAAGGAGACTGGCAGTGGCACCGGTCTCGGACTCTCCACCGTGTTCGGCATCGTGTCGCAGTCGGGCGGACAGATTGTCGTGCGGAGCGCGCTGGGCAGCGGCACGAGCATGAACGTGTACCTGCCGCACTTCGTGTCCCCGGCGGAGACCGCGGCGCGCGTGCGCAACACACCCACCGGCGGTGTGTCGCGCGAGTTGCTCGCCCGCGCGCCGTCCACGATCCTGCTCGTCGAGGACGAGGCAACCGTACGCTCCGCGGTCCGTCGGATTCTCGAGCGGTCGGGTTATCGGGTGATCGAGGCCCGGCACGGTGCGGATGCGCTGATGGTCGCCGCGCAGGACGGCCGACCGATCGACCTCCTGCTCACCGATATCGTGATGCCCGAGGTGAACGGCATCGAGCTCGCGAAGTGGTTCGAGGTCGCGCATCCCCACGGACGGATCGTCTTCATGTCGGGCTATACCGATGACGACCTCTTCCGGCGCGGGCTGAGCGATCGCGCCGTGGTGTTCGTCGCGAAGCCGTTCACCGCCAGCGTACTCCTCACCGCCGTGCGCTCGGCGCTCGCCGCCGAGTAGCCCGACCGTATATTCCGCGACGATGAGCCACGCGCACGCACCTCCGAACGCGTCACCGCACACGCATGCCGGCCACGCGCATGCCGCAACCGGGCGGGGCGGCTCGCATCAGCATGCGCCGGCGAACTTCGACCGTGCGTTCGCCATCGGTGTCGGGCTCAATCTCGCCTTCGTGCTGGCCGAAGCCATCTTCGGCCTGCGCGCGCACTCGCTGGCGTTGCTGGCGGATGCCGGGCACAATCTCAGCGACGTGCTGGGCCTCGCGCTCGCATGGGCCGCAAGCGTGCTCGCCCGTCGCGAGCCGACGCCGCGCTTCACGTATGGCCTGCGCCGGTTCTCCATCCTCGCCGCGGTGGCGAATGCGGGCATGCTCCTCATCGCGGTGGGGGCCATCGCGATCGAGGCGATCCAGCGATTCCGGCATCCGGCACCGGTTGCGAGCGCCACGGTGATGATCGTCGCGGCCATCGGCATCGTCATCAACGTGGGCACCGCACTCGGGTTCCGGCGCGGCCGCGACGCCGACCTGAACGTGCGGGGCGCGTTCCTCCACATGATCAGCGATGCGGTCGCGTCAGCGGGCGTCGTCCTCACGGGGCTACTGCTGCTCATCACCGGCTGGCTCTGGCTGGATCCCGCCGTCAGCCTGGTGCTCGTGGCGCTCATCACGTGGAGCACCTGGGGCCTGGCGAGACAATCGCTCGACCTCGCCCTGGACGCCGTACCAGAGGGGATCGACTACGACGCCGTGTACGCGCTGCTCCTGTCGCGCGATGGGGTCGTGGAGGTGCACGACCTCCACATCTGGGGCATGAGCACCACCGACGTCGCCCTCACGGCGCATCTGGTGCGACCGTGTGGGGGCGGCGAGGATGCACTGCTTGCGGAGGTCGCCACGCAATTGCGGACGCGCTTCGGCATCGCGCACGCCACGATTCAGCTCGAGCAGGGGCTGGCCGTGCACTCCTGCGAGCTCGCCGCGCCCGGCCGCGTCTAGCGCCGCCCTTTCACCCAGGGTCCAGATGAAGCTCAAGGAAGTGCTGTATGGCCTGGGCATCAAGCCGCCATCGCGCGTCTATCCGTTCGAGCTGGTGAGCTTCCAGCTGGAACGCGATGGCGACGTGGGATTCGCGCAGTGGCAGCACCCCGGCGCCCTGCGCTGGAAGACGACGATCACCCAGGCGATGGTCGACGAGGCGCGGCACTGGATCAGGCCGGGCGACACGTGTATCGACGTGGGGGCGCACACCGGCGACTCCACACTCCCCATTGCCCTCGCGGCCGGACCCACGGGCGCGGTGCTGGCGCTCGAGCCCAATCCCCACGTGTACAAGGTGCTCCTCGCCACCGCCGCGCTGAACAGCCGGACGACGCGCATCTATCCGCTCATGTTCGCGGCGGTGCCGGAAGACGGAGAGCTGGTGTTCGAGTACTCCGATTCCGGATACTGCAACGGCGGACTGCACGAGGGCATCGGCCAGTGGACGCACGCCCACTTCTTCAAGTTGCGCGTGAAAGGCCGCAACCTCACGCGCTACATGGAGCGCGAATTTCCGCGCGAGGCGGATCGCCTGCGCTTCGTGAAGGTGGATGCCGAAGGCTACGACCGGAGCGTCGTGGCGTCGCTGCGGCCGCTCATCGAGCGCTCGCGACCGTTCATTCGCAGCGAAGTGTTCAAGCACTCTCCGCACGCCGAACGCACGCGATTCTGGCGCGAGCTGCACGGACTCGGCTATCGGATCCACCGGTTCGAGTCCGACACCCGCTACCGGGGCGAAGAGCTCGCGGAGGGCGACATGTCGCGCTGGCCGCACTTCGACATCTTCTGCATCCCGGACGCCTGACCCGAGCGCCATGAGTGACGACGTCGGGAACTCCCGCGCCCGGAAGCCCGACTGGCTGCTTGGCCGGTGGCGTCTCGTGCATGCCGCACCGGTCATCGGCTTTCTGCCAGGCACCTGCATGGAGTTCCACCGGGACGGCGCCCTGCGCTACACGATTCCCCTCGAGGGCCACGAGCAGGTGATCACGCTGCTCTATCGAACCGACGAGGGGCTCCTGCGCACCGAGAATCCGCTCGCGCCTCACGCCACGGCCACCCCATTTCGACAGGGTCCGGGCGACACCCTGGTGCTCGACTTCCCGGACGGTCCGGCCGTGCTGCTTCGCGAGCAGGACCTCGAGCGGGGCTGGTGATTCGGGTCGCCCGGGAACTCCCGCCGCCGGTGATCGCTAGTGCCGGTGTGAGCCTGCCTGCCGAATCCGTGGACCCCGGTCGCGATGCCGAATTCGCCCGCGTCGCGCTGCCGCTGCTGCCGACGATCGCTCGGGTGGCCGGCAGCCTCGCCCGTGATCGCGCGGATGCCGACGACCTGTTGCAGGAGACTTTTCTCAAGGCATTCCGGCACTGGCACACGTTCGTGCCGGGCAGCGACTGCAAGCGGTGGCTCTCCGCCATCTGCCGGAACACGTTCTTCGCGCAGCGCGCTCGCGAGCGGTGGGTTACCGCCGTGGGCGACGACATGGAGCTGGAGACGTTCGCAGCGGTCCACCTGCACAAGCTGGCACGGGATCGCGGCGTCGAGGACGTGTTCGCCCGGCTCGATGTGGGACCGGCCATCCGTGAGGCGATCGATGCCCTCGACGCGCCCTTTCGCGACGTCGTGCTGCTCGTGGACGTCGATGAGTTTCGCTACGAGGAAGCGGCGGAGGTCCTCGGCATTCCCGTCGGCACCGTGCGCTCACGCCTTTATCGTGCCCGCCGTCAGCTCCAGCAGGCGCTCGTCGACTACGCGCTGGACGCGGGCTTCGCGAGCGTGCGACGACCCCCGCCCGTATCCCCCGCCGCCCGCACCCCAGGAGTCCTCCATGGCTAGTCGTGACGAGTGCACGACGATCGTGCGCCAGCTCTGGCCTTTTCTCGATGGCGCATTGCCCGACGCGATGCAGGCGCGCGTCGTCGCGCATCTCGAAGGGTGCGTGAACTGCCGCTCGCATTTCGACTACGAGCGCGAATTTCTCGCGGCGGTGCGCAACGCCGGGGCCGCCGGGGATTTCGAGCCGCTGCGTGCCAGGGTCCTGTCGGCGCTCGCCGACCAGGGCTTCACCGTCCCGTAACGCGAGGGCTCCATGCTCGTGCTCGCGTTCCTCGGCGGAATCCTCACGATACTCAGCCCCTGCATCCTCCCGGTGCTGCCCCTCGTGTTCGCGCGCGGAGGCCGCTCGTTCACGCGGGAGATCGCGCCGATGCTGCTGGGGCTCGCGGTCGCGTTCAGCGCGGCCGCGGTCGTCGCCACCGCCACGGCGCGCTGGCTCCTCGTGGCCAGCGAGATCTCGCGGAACGCTGCGCTGATCCTGCTCGCGCTGGTCGGGCTCACGCTGATGTCCACCCGCGTCGCCGGCTGGGTCGCGCGCCCCGCCACGCGAGCGGGCGGCGCACTGCTCGGCGGAACGACGCGCGGCGCCGCGTCGCCCCTTCGTTCGGGGATTTTGGGCATGGCCATCGGGCTGCTCTGGGCACCGTGCGCGGGGCCGATCCTCGGCCTGCTCATCGCCGCGGCCGCGGTCGCACCTGCGCCGCGAGCCTCGCTTCTCTTTCTCACCTTCGCGCTCGGAGCCGTCGTGTCACTCGCCGTCGTCACCTCCCTCAGTGGCCGTGTCCTGGCGCGCCTCAAGCGCGCTGGCGCCGCGGACATCGTCATCCGTCGCACGCTCGGCGCCGCGACGCTCGCCACGGTCGTCCTCCTGCTGTTCGGCTGGGATCGCGCCCTGTTCGCCGATGCGGCACTCGTCCGCACGGCCCGCGCCGAGGAGCTGCTCGTGCAGCGCCTCGCTCCCAATGCGCGTCCGGCCGTCGATGCCGGGCTCTCGCTCGATGCCTTCGCCGCCGAGGAGGCGGCGCGCACCGCCGCGGTGTCGCTCCCCGCGATGGACGGCGTGCTGCCGCCATTCACCGGCGCCACGGAGTGGATCAACTCCCCGGCGCTCACCCCCGAGTCGCTGCGCGGCAAGGTCGTGCTGGTCGACTTCTGGACCTTCGCGTGCTACAACTGCCTGAACGCATTGCCCCACGTGAAAGCGCTCCAGGCGAAATACAAGGATCGCGGGTTCGTCGTCGTCGGCGTGCATACACCGGAGTTCGCGCGAGAGCGGGATCGCGACAACGTGCGACGCGAGGTCGCGAGGCTCGGGATCACGTATCCGGTGGTGATGGATAACGACTACACGATCTGGCGCGCGTTCAACAACCGGTACTGGCCCGCCGCGTACTACGCCGACGCGACCGGGCGGCTGCGGTTTCATCACTTCGGCGAGGGCCGGTACGAAGAGCAGGACAAGGTGGTGGCCAGGCTGCTGGCCGAACGTGATGCCGCGCGTACCTCGGGAGATCGCTGACATGTCCGACCTCGTGAAGCGAAACCACTGGGTCATCCGGCTCACGCACTGGGTGAACGTCGTCGCCATCGTCATCATGACGGGCAGCGGGCTGCGGATCTTCAATGCGCATCCGTCGTTCGGCCGGCCGGGCGAGACCTTTCCACTCAATCCGTGGGAGGGGCAGGCCATTCCCGCGTGGCTCACCTTCGGCGGCTGGCTCGGTGGCGCGCGACACTGGCACTTTGCCATGATGTGGCTCCTGCTCGCCAATGCCCTCGTCTATCTCGGCTTCCTGTTCCTGCACGGCGAGTGGCGCCACATCGCGCCGCGTCGCGGTGATGCGCGCGATGCGCTGGAGATGATCAAGTTCTACCTGTTCGTGCGTCGCGATCATCCGCATCAGGGCAAGCACAACGCGCTGCAGAAGAGTGCGTACTTCGCCATGCCGGTGCTGGGCATCGTCATCGTGCTCAGCGGGCTCGCGATCTGGAAACCCGTCACCCTCGGGTTCGTCACCGCGCTGTTCGTCAACTACAAGTGGGCGCGGTTCATCCATTTCGCGTCCATGGCGATCCTGCTGCTGCTCGCCGCGGTGCACGTGTTCATGGTGTTCGCCGTCGATCCGTACTCGCTGCGCTCCATGGTCACCGGCTGGTACGATCGCGCCCGGTCGCCCGAATCGCGCAATGCGAGACCATTCTATCACCTCTTCGGACCGGGGAAGCCGTCACCAGTCCGCAGCGAGGATTCGCAGCCATGAGCCTCGACCGTCGCCGTTTCCTCACCATCTCGGCCGCCACGGTGTCGGGGACGCTGCTGGCCGCGTGCAACAAGAATCCGCGTGGCGCCGACAAGTTGTTGACGCTCGCCGAGTCGACGAACGAATCGATCGAACGCGCGATCTTCCGGCACGACTCCATGGATCGCGTTCCGGCGTCGGCGAAAGTGGCGGGGAAGGACTTTCCCAAGTACTTCATATCCGAAACGGTGCCCATGTGGGACACGACGGCGCGGGGCGAGTGGCGCCTGGAGGTGTCGGGAGCAGTGCGGCGTCCCGTTTCTCTTTCGCTCGACGACCTGACGAAGCTGCCGCGAGTGACACAGAAGGTCGACCACTTCTGCGTGGAAGGATGGAACGCGCGCGCCGTGTGGTCCGGCGTGCGGGTGAGCGACCTCGCGCGACTGGTGGAGCCGACGGGCGATGCGCAGTACGTGGACTTCGGCGGTTTCGACAAGGGTTATCACGAGAGCTGGGACATGCAGAGCGCCATGCATCCAGCGACGCTCGTGGCGTACGGCATGGATGGGCGGATGCTCAGCCCGGCGCACGGCGCGCCGGCTCGCGTACACTCCCCGGTGAAGCTGGGATACAAGAACACGAAGTATCTCACCCAGGTCGTGTTCATGCCCGCACGCAACGGCGGGTACTGGAGCGATCAGGGCTACGAGTGGTTCGGCGGCACCTGAACAACCTCGCGGCGCCGGGAGTGTCCGGCGCCGCGGTACGACCGGCTACTCGATGGCCGCCATGCGCAGTGCCGCCTCGATGTCCTGCGCCTCGCCGACGCCCGTGTAGACCACCTTGCGGTTGCGGTCGATCACGACGACGTACGACGTGTGCGGCACGGCGAACGCCTTCGTGGCCATGTCGTCGCGGTCGAACACGAACGCGCCGCCCATCTTCTGCTTCGCGGCATGCGCGAGCTGCCGCTCGGGGGTCTGGTTCGACGAGACGCCCACGCTGACGAAGGTCACGCGCCCCGCGTGCTTCTCGCGCGCCGCCTGCATGGCGGGCTCCAGCTTTCGGCAGAGCGGGCACCACGTCGCCCAGAACTCCAGCACCACCGGCTTGTCGCCGTAGAAGTCGGCGAGGTCCATCGGCTTGCCGTCCATCGCGATCACCGCTGCCGACGGCGCGATGGTGCCCACCTTGATGCCCATGTCCTGCGCGCCGGCGCGCGACGAGGCGCCTAGCGAGACGACGAGTCCGGCGGCGACGAGGGTGCCGACACGGAAGCTGCGGGCGATTCTGGTCATATCAGGAGTTGTCCCATGGAAATGAGGTAGTACTCGGCCACGCCGAGCAGGAGGAGCGCGAAGCCGCGCTTGATCCGCAGCATCCACGCACCGGCGCGCGGAAGGCGGACGGTCTGGTCGGCCGCCACGCCGACGACGAGGAGGAGCGTGCACATGCCGACCGAGAAGGCGAGCAGGTACGCGAAGCCGAGCGCCGCGTTGCCGGTCGTCGTCACCCAGGTGAGAATGGCGGCGAGCACGGGCGCACCGCATGGCGCGGCGACCAGCCCGGACACGATGCCCATCGTGAGCGCGCCGGCGAATCGCCCGCCCTCGCCCATCGTGGCTGCGCGCGCCTGAAGTGAAGCGGGCACGAACGAGGGCAGGAGATCGAGCATCATGGCCGCGGCGACGAGCATCACGTTCGCCATCGCGAACGACAGCCACGGGTTGGTGCTCGTGGCGCCGAACATCGTGCCGGTGAGGCCGGCGACGAGCCCGAGCGACGCGTACGTGGCGGCGAGTCCGGCGACGTACGTGATCACGAGTGCGATACGACGCGCGCGCGTCGTGTCCCGCGACGGCCCGCCGACGATCGCCGCCGTTACGGGAATCATCGGATACAGGCAGGGCGTGAGGCTCGTGAGCACGCCGCCCGCATACGCGCCCGCGATCGCGATGAGCGGGCGGTCACCAAGCGAGGCGGCGAGTTCGGCCAGTCCGAATGTCATGCGTGCAGTAGCGGTCAGCGGCGCGATCGGTTCCGCCCGAGTTCGCCACGTGCCGGCCGATGGTGAGTGCGGGAGTCCGCCGGGCACCGAATCTGCCAGTGCCGAATGCTGAAACACTCGCCATGCGTGATTCGCACGCGGTGGTAGATGAGGGACAGCAGACCGTACAGCACGGGGGATTCCGGAATGCAAGACATCATGTGGACGCGAGCAGTTCGCGCGGCCGCCCTCGCCACAGTGACGGCGGCCAGCATGGTCGTGGTCGCGTGCGGCAAGTCCGACAACGATGGAGCGACCATGGATTCGACCACGATGGCAGCAAGGCGCGACAGTGCGGCACCGATGGCGCCCGGCGCGCCTGACGCCACCATGCAGGCCGTGCTCGACGAGTTGGGCGCGCTGAAGGGCAAGCCGATCGAGACGCTCACGGCGGCCGAAGCGCGCAAGCAGCCGACGCCGACCGACGCCGTGAAGGCGTTGCTGGTGAAGCAGGGCAAGCCGACGACGCCGCCGCCGGGCGTGACACTCACCAATCGCAGCGTGTCCGGCGCCGCTGGAAACCTGCCCGCGAACATCTACACGCCGGACGGTGCGGGGCCATTCCCCGTCATCGTGTACTTCCACGGCGGTGGCTGGGTGATCGGCACGAAGGATGTGTACGACGGCGGAGCGCGCGCGCTGTCGATGATGTCCGGCGCCGTCGTCGTGTCGGCCGACTATCGCGTGGGACCGGAGCACAAGTTCCCCGCGTCGCACGACGATGCGGTCGCCGTCTACGAGTGGGCGCTCAAGAACGCCGCGTCGATCAAGGGCGACCCCACGAAAGTCGCGCTGGCGGGCGAGAGCGCGGGCGGCGGACTCGCCGTGGCGACAGCGATCGCCGCACGCGACAAGAAGTTGCAGATGCCGCTGGCCATCATCTCGGTGTATCCCATTGCCGGCAGCGACACCACGACGCCATCGTACGTGGCGAATGCGGCGGCCAAGCCGCTCAATCGCCCGATGATGTCATGGTTCTTTGATCAGTACCTGCGGAGCGCAGCCGACCGCCAGGACCCGCGCATCAATCTCGTCGCGGCAAATCTCCAGGGCCTGCCGCCCACGACGATCATCAATGCGCAGATCGATCCGCTGCTCAGCGAGGGCGAGATGCTCGCGTCGAAGCTCAGGGCGGCCGGCGTGTCGGTGGAGCAGAAGACCTGGGACGGCGTCGCGCATGAATTCTTCGGGATGGGCGCCGTGCACGAGAAAGCGCGCGACGCCAACGCGATGGCGGCAAATGCGTTGAAAAAGGCGTTCGGGAAGTAGAACGTCCGGCATGTTGACGCACGGTCGACATGGGCGCCCGAAGCCACGTGCTTCGGGCGCCCGTGTCATTCACCCTCACCCCACCTCCGATGGCAGCCGCTCACTCCGTCACACACAACGCGACCGCTGGTCAGTTCGAAGCCCGGACCGAGCATGGTACCGCACTCCTGAAGTACGTGCCGCGCGGGGCGGCACTGGACTTCGTGCACACTGAAGTGCCGCCGGCGGCGGAAGGGCAGGGCATCGGCACGTCGCTCGCCAGCGCCGCGCTGGAGCACGCGCGCGCGCAGAAGCTGCAGGTGATTCCGTCGTGCCCGTTCGTGAAGGCCTACATCGGGAAGCACCCCGAATACGCCGACCTCGTCACCACACGCTGACGCACCGACCTACCGACCTACTGATACTGTATGTACAGCGGTCGTGGATTCAGCCGCAGCACTTCCGCCGGCGTCAACAGCGCATCGCCCTTCTTCGTGTCGTTGCCGTAGAAAATCTTGAAGCCCGTGAACTGCACCGGCTCGCGCTTCACGTAGTCCCGATACGAGTCGAACTTGAGCCAGGGCGGTCCCCACCCGTCCATGTCCATCACGATCTGCACGTGCGGCGTGAACTTGATGTCCCGGTAGTTCGTCACCATCGGCCGCGTGAACCGGTGGACGACGAGGATCTTGGGCGGAAGATTCTTCGCGCGCGCGATCTCGTCGAGAAAGTTCACGGCCCAGTTCACGTCCTTCGCGTCCAGCGTGCCGATCTTGCTGCCCGGCACCTTGCCAGACGGCGCCATGGCGAATTCCGGATCGAGCGCGAGATGCACGTCGGGATTTTCCAGGATGGGACGAAGACGCGGGAGCTCGGCCTGCACGGTGCTCTTGCCCACCTGGATATCGACGAAGAAGATGCCGCCCTTCGCCTTGATCCACGAGTACACCTCGTTCACCAGCGAGTCACGCATCTGGAGCCGATAGAGCCCGTTCTTGCCGGGCGCACCCTGCGCGACCGTCACGATGAGGTGCAGCGCCGGGATGACGGGATGGCTCGGATCCGCCTTGGCCCAGTTCGCCACCTCCCGGTCCAGCTTTGCCAGCATCTCGTCCTTCGGGTACTCACCCAGCACGCCCATCTTTTTCGACAGCGGATTTCCGTAGTAGGCCACGACCCGCTTGTTGGGGAGGATCGCTCCGGCCAACGGCGCGGGCATCTTCACCGGCCACAGCTTGTCGAGCGTCGAGTCCGGCTTCGTCATGCTCTCCAGCGCGACGCTGTCGCGACGCGGGCGCTTGGGGAGGACGCCGGCTGGCAGCGGCTCGTCGCCCGTGCTCACCCGCTGAGGGGCTGAGCTCGCTGCCCCTGCGCCTGCCACGCGCGCGGCAGAATCTCCGGTGGTGGCTCCGCCGGCCGAGCCGGATCGTGCAGATGCCGAATCGGCGCTGGTGCCCTTGCCGGAGCATGCCGTGAGCAGTGCCAGCACGGCGATCGCATAAATCGAGGCGTGAGCCCGAACAGAAGTCAAACGAGGAGTGAACACGATCGCAGTGGGGTATGAGAAAAGCCCGGACCCGTCCGGACCTCGGAATATCGATCAGCCGCTGTGCAAGCGCCAAGCCTCACGCATGAGCAAGGCGTGCGCCCCGAGCCGGTTGACTCGCGAGGCCGCACACCTCTAGCCTTCCCTGCCATGACCGACGATGCACTCGACAGCGCTCCAGGCTGCGCGCTCACACTGCTGCTCCTCGACGCGGCCCGCGCCGTCGAAGCGCGCGCGGAAGGGTCGCTGGGCGAGATCGGCCTGTCGCTGGCCAAGCTCGGGGCGCTGCGACACCTCGTGCTCGCCCCCGAGCCGCTGACACTGTCACAGCTCGCCGAACGCCACTGCTGCGGGAAATCGAACGTGACGCAACTCGTCGATCGCCTCGAATCGGACGGCCTCGTGACGCGGGAGAGTGATCCGGACGATCGCCGCACCATTCGCGCGACGGTCACCGAATCGGGGCGCACGGCGTACGCCAGGGCCAGTGCCCTGCTGGCCGAGCACGAGCGCGCGATGGATGCGCAGCTCGGCACCGGTCCGCGGGCGGAACTCGCGCGCGGCCTCAGGGCGTTGCGCGAGGGGTGACCCCTACGGAATTCTGATCGTGATCGGCTTGGGCGGCGGCGGTATCACGTCCCGCGCCGTTGACCGGGCCGGTGTCGATCGCGCTCGACGCGCGGGCCGCTTGGCCGGAGCCTTTTTGGTAGTCCGCGCTTTGGCCTTGGCCGGTGATGCGGGCCGCGCCGAGGCAGGGGAGCGTTTCACGGCGGCCGTGGCGGCCGTGGCAGCCTTGACGGGAGCCGGAGCGACGGCCGCCGGCGATGGCGTCGTGATCGCCGCAAGCGGTGCCGAAGGTTGGGGCACCGCGATCGTCACCGGTGCAGACGGCGCCGACAGCGCAGGCGCCGCCTGAGTGCCGGGCGCCGGGACGACTCCCGACGACGCGGCCGTGGAGTCGGGCACCGGCGCTCCCAGCAGTCCTTCCATGAACGGCTTCGCAATACAGTCGTAGAATCCGCGGCCCCGGCAGATGGTGGAGCCCTGATTCTCGATGAAGCCTTTCACCTTGCTCGGGTACGTGTGGCAGCGGGGCGTGTTCGTTCCTCGCACGCACCCGTTGTAGCGGAGCAAAGCCGTCGCCCAGTCGCGTTCGCGAACCTGACCTTTCCGGTCCTTGGGCCGGAAGTACTGATTCAGGATGAACACGCCGTACTTCACGTTCGTGGAGTCGGTGGCGAGATCACGGCCGAACAGCTTCGTCATCTCCTTGTTCAGCCACACCTTGGGGTAGACCTGCATCAGCCCCACCGCACCGACGTTGGACGTCGCCTTGGAGATGAAGCGCGAGTTCTCGGTGAGCATCACGCCGAAGATGATGGCGGGTGAGATGCCGCGCCGGTACGCCTCGCGCACCGCGAAGTGCGCGATGGAATCGGCGCGCGCGGAATCCACCTGCTTGAGGCGCATGACGTCCTCGTAGAAATTCCGCTTCTCGCTTTCGAACTGGGGGGTGGTCATGAACTGCGTGATGGCGCTGCTGTCCACCGGCGCAATCACGGCGGCCACCTCGGGCGCGCGCTTGCGCAGCTCCTCGCCGAGCGACCCTCGCGTGGCATACACCGGCCGAGTCACGCGAACGGTGTACAGGATCACGCCCAGCAGCACGAGAATCGCGCCGGCGGCGCGAAGCAGGTGGACGAGCGTCGAGGTGGCGCGCGGGGCGCCCCGCCTGCCTCCCTGCGCGCCACTCTTCGCGCTTCCCTCGCGGCGATCTGCGCTGTTCCGCCGATCGCCCGCGTTGCCACCGTCGGGCATGTCGGCCCTAGCGGAAGAGACCGAACTGGCCGAGGAGCCACCAGAGAATGATGAAGACGAGGACGGTGCTGAAGCATCCACCGCCCAACTTCTTCGCCCCGTATCCGGCAGCCAGACCGCGCAGCAACTTGCTCATCGCATCCACTCCAGACGGTTGGGTACGCCGTCAGGAGTGCAGGAGCCGTACCCGCCGCAGGCGACGGGACGGGCGGCTCAGCGGGGCGAAGGGGCGGGTGCGGCGGGAGCAGGCGGCTCGCTGCCGCCCGTGGCGGGCGCTGACAGCACGCCGCTGCCGGGAACCACCGCCGGGGGAACGTCGGTGGGGGCCGGAGCAGTGGCCGCATCGTCCACCGGTGCGGCCGGCTGCGCGAGCCGGTACCGCAACGGATCGACCTGGCGCCCGTTCACCAGCACTTCATAATGCAGGTGCGGACCAGTGGTGATTCCGCTCGAGCCGACCGTGGCGATGAAGGTGCCCTTGGCGACCACGTCGCCCACCTGGACCATGGATGCGGTGAGATGCGCGTACCGCGTGCGAACCCCCCCCGTGTGCTCCATCTCCACGACGAGGCCGAACCCGAACTTGCGTCCGACGAAGGACACCGTGCCGGCGGCGGGGGAGGTGATGTGCGTGCCGCGCGGAGCGGCGACGTCCACGCCGAGATGCGGCCGGCGAATGCGAAGCACGGGATGACGGCGCGAGCGAGAGAATCCGCTCGCGAGCCGGCCGATGACGGGCAGGCCCTCGATGGAGCGAGGCGCGAGCGAGACGCTCGAACCCTCGGCGGAGCGATTCGAGCGCGACAACGACGGCTTGCGCGCCGCCAGTCGCGACGCGGTCGACTTGGACGGCGCGGCGTCCACGGGAAACGGAATCGGTGCGCCCGGCAGTACGTCGAACAGCGAGTCACCCACGGCCTCGTCGTCCGTTGCGAGCTGTGCGCGGGCCAGGGTCAGCGAGTCCTCCAGCAGTTCGAGCCGCTCCCGCAGCTGATCCGTCTCCGTGTCGCCGAACAGGCTGGGTCCGTCCACCGCGCCCACCACCGCCGCGACTGCTCCTCCCGCCATCAATAGCGTGGCGGCGAGCGTCACCATGACCACCTGCGCCTGCCAGCGCGACACGCCGAACGTGCGCGTGCGCGAGCTCGGCGTGGGCGGTACGAGCATGACGAGCCAGGGGCGCCGCTCCACGGGAACGAACCGCGCCGGCCGCCGCGGGGCCGCCGTCGGCTGTGCCGGCGGCACGATGGTGGGGACGTAGGCGGGGGTGATCCGCCTGATCGGAATGACCTGAGCTTCCGCGTGGGCACCGACGAGATGGATGTTGGGCGCGGGAATGCGCTGGACGTATCGCGGTGTCGGCTTCGCGGAGCTCATCGGCTATCTCCGTGTGGCAGCGAGGGCATCCAGCGGACGTCCGTGCGCCCCCTGCGATCCCGGCGGTCCCATGAGGACTCGCCCGTTCACGACGCCGCCCTCCTGCACGAGAATCGATCCCGTGTGGACGTCTCCGGTCACGACCGCCGTCGCCTGCAGCTCGACACGCTCGGACGCGTGGACGTTGCCGGTGATGGTGCCTCCGACGATCACCTCGCGAGCGTGAATGTCGCCGGTGATGCGGCAGCCGACGCCGACGACCACCGAATCGGCGCTCAGCACCGAGCCCTCGAGTGTTCCTTCAATGCGAAGCGACCCGGTGGTTTCCAGGTCGCCGGTGATGGTCAGCGGTGTGTCGAGAAGCGAGTAGCCTTTGCCGGACGGGGGCGTCTTGCTGGCTGCGGGCGAGGCGGTACGGGGGCGGGAGAATAAGCGCATGTCACGGCAACGGCTGAAGTGTGTCGTGCGGGCCCTCGATGTCCCGCCCCTGCATCATCAAGACGACCCATCAGCTCGCTGGCCACGACCCGAACATCGCCCGAACACTTGTTGTGACTCAGGGTCCCCGCGCGTCAGTGCTCGAAAGCACCAACTCGCGCTCGGGGCTGGCATGACGCCTGCCTTATATATGTGTGCGAACATCGTTTCGGCCGTGGCCGATCATTCAGGAGGCATCATGCGTACTGCTCTCAAGACCTTTCTCTTCGCTCCCGCGTTCGTCGTCGCGGCAGCATGCAGCCAGGACAAGCCCGCCGACCCGTCGCTGAATGCGGACCTGAGCCTCGCCGCCCAGGCCAATAGCGCGCGCCTCGATTCCATCAGCGCAGCGGAGCGCACCGCTGCCGCCGCCGCGGCCGCACCGGCACCGGTCGCGGTTCGCCCGGCGCCCGCGCGTACGTCGACGAGCACGGCACGCCGCTCCACCACGACGCGTCGTTCCACCTCCGGCGGCAGCTCGTCCGGCAGCAGCACCGGCAGCAGCAGTGGCAGCACGGTGCAGTCGGCGCCGCGGACCGTGACGGAGAAGAACACGAAGCGTGACGCGATCATTGGCGGCGTGGCCGGCGCGGCGATCGGTGCCGCCACCAGTCGCGACAAGGTGAAGGGCGCGGTCATCGGTGGCGCCGCGGGCGCCATTCTCGGCGGCGTGATCGGCAACAACGTGGACGTGAAGAAGAAGCCCGCTCCCTGAGGCCAGGCAGTCAGTGCGCCCCCCACCGCGCGAACACAATAGTGGGGCCGACGAGCGCGTCCCCACCCGACGACAGGCTGACCTGCCTGTCCAGGGTGGCGAGGCGCTCGTCGAGCATCTGGCCGAACGCGTCACTCGGGCAGAGCGCGAGCTCCGGCTCGCGCGCGACCGCGCAGAGGCGGCGGATGGTGCGCGTGCGCTCGTTGGCCGCGTGGCGAGCCACCTCGCCGACCACGCGCGCGCGACTCCGGCCGAGCTGACGCGGCTGTTTCTTCCACATCTCGGCCGCTGGTGCGCGCTGGACGAGGTGGTTCGCGGAGGGGCGACGCGCACTGTCGTCGCGCACGATGTCGCCGCCGAGCCCGAGGCCAGCGCGCTCGCTGGACCATTCCGCTTGGCGAACGATGCCACGATCGGACTGGGTCGAGTACTGCGGGGCGGGCGGATCGAGAGGCTGGCTACCCTTCCCGACGTTCGGAGCGACGCGACCCCTGACGAACGCACGGCGCATTCGGCCATTGCCCGCCTCGCACGCGGCCCGCTGCTCATCGTGCCCGTACTCGCCGGTGGCCGCGTCGTGGCGGCGCTCACGCTGGGTCGGGGCATGGACGAGCCGGAGTATGATGACGCTACCCAGAGCCTCGCCGCGCAGCTCGCGCCCTTCGTCGCTCTCGCGCTCCAGCAGCGACAGATTGCGGCGGCGGCCGCGAGCGCGTCGCAGGCGAAGGCCCAGTTCCTCACGATGATGAGCCACGAACTGCGCACGCCGTTGAATGCAATTGCCGGCTACGCACAATTGCTGGAGATGGAATTCCGTGGCCCGCTCAACGAGGGGCAGCTCGACGCGGTGTCGCGCATCCTTCGAGGACAGGAGCGCTTGCTCGAGCTGGTGGACGCCGTGCTCACCTTCTCGCGCCTGACCAGCGGCAAGCTGCTGCTCGAGTCGGCGCCCGTCGCCGCATCCTCCCTCCTGCACGGCGCACGCGAACAGTACGACGCGCAATTCTCCGCCCAGGGCATCGACTTCCGCGTCGACTCGTGCGCCGAGGGCGCGATGGTGAGCGCCGACGCTGATCGCGCGCAGGAAGTGTTGCGGCATCTGCTGGCGAACGCGCTCAAGTTCACTCGGCGCGGCGGCACAGTGACGCTTGGTTGCCAGGTGGATGCGGGCGTCGTGCACTTCATCGTTGCCGATACCGGCCGCGGCATTCCGCACGCGCATCAGGAGAGCATCTTTCACCCCTTCGTGCAGGTGGAGGAGGGGCTCACCCGCTCGGTGGACGGCAGCGGCCTGGGGCTCGCCGTCGGTCGCGAGCTCGCCGAGCGCATGGGGGGCACCTTGACCGTGACGAGCGAGGTGGGTGTGGGCTCGCGATTCGTGCTCACACTGCCGCTGCACGATGATGGAGCGCTGCCCGACTCGATTGACAGTCTCCCCGTGGGGGGGTAATATTCAAGGCTGCATCACCCGCGCGCCGACTCGGTTTGATCGACCGCAGCGCGCTGGGTCGTCCGCTGGTCGGGCAGCATCGTTCCGCGCATCAGGCGCGGACCTCACACGGGAAGGGCGTACTGATGGTCGAGATTCATCTCGAAGAGAGCGATCGGCTGGACTGGGCACTCAAGGCATTCAAGCGGAAGATCGCGAAGGCGGGGATCCTCAAGGATCTGCGCAAGAAGCGGTATTACGTGAAGCCGAGTGAGGCGCGCCAACTGAAGGCCGCCGCCGCGCGCCGTCGCAGCCGTACCGAGCGCTCGCGCTAGCCCTTCGGGCTCCCGCGCAAGTCACGGATGGCGAAAGAAGACGCGATTCAGCTGGAAGGCTCGGTTACGGAAGTACTTCCGAACGCGACATTTCGGGTGCAACTGACCAACGGCCACAACGTGCTTGCGACGCTCGGCGGCAACATGCGCCGTTTCCGCATTCGCGTCCTCGCGGGCGACCGCGTCACGATCGAAGTGTCGCCGTACGACCTCACCCGCGGCCGCATCACGTTCAGGCACAAGAACTGACCACTGAATGCTGAGGACGTAGGTGGGTAGGTCAGTAGGTCTGGAGGTGAGTGAATGTCGAAAGGGCACATCGGACCGAGTCCGGTGTGCCCCTTTTTACGGTTTACGGTTTACGGTTCACGATTCACGATTCACGATTCACGATTCACCGTTCACGATTCACCGCCCCACCACCTCCAGCGCCGATCCACGCCGGGCGCCCGGATACGGCGCGTCACCCTTCGCGGCGCGCCAGAGCACCCGGTTGAACAGGTCCTCGTCCGCCACATCCTCGATGCGCAGGTCGAGCCGCGCCGACTCGCGCGCGGCCGGTCCCTCACGCGCGTTCATTTCCGTGAGACTCACCGCTGGCACGAGCGCGATCCACGGACGAAGATCGGGCGTCTCGCTCCAGATCTCGCGCAACGGACGCCCGAAGTAGTCGAAGTGCGAGAGCGCGTCGAGCCCGAGAATCTCCTCGATCGTGCGCAGCACATCGGTGGTGTTCGCGAATCGGTGCGAGACGCCGGAGCGCGAGTACGGCGAGATGACCAGCAGCGGCGATCGATGGGAGTCGACGTGATCGGGCCCGTTCTGCGCGTCGTCCTCGAGCACGAAGACCACGGTGCTCTTCCAGAACGGTCCGCGGCTCAGCGCCTCGATCATGCGGCCCAGCGCCAGGTCGTTGTCCGCCACCATCGCCCTCGGCGTCGGCGAGCCGGCGCGAGCCCCTGCCGTGTGATCGTTGGGCAGCCGCACGATCTCCAGCGCGGGCATCACGCCGCGCCGCGCGAACGCCTCGTGCTCCGCGATCCACTCATCGGCGCGTCGTTGATCGGGAATTGACAGATCGTAGCCCGGAAAGCGCGGATTCGTGTGCGCGGCGAGGAATGGCTTGTTGCCCCGATAGCCGGCCGGCAACGCGTCATCGGGATCGCTGTCGCCGGGTACCACGAACTCGCCGTAGTTGCGGAAGGTGATCCCCTTCTGTTGCGCGAGCGTCCAGAGATATCCGCGCGCCGGCTCGGCCACGTCGTCGTCGGTGATGCGTCCGCGATTCGTGCCTTCGAAATCGTATCCGCGTCCGCGACTCGAGTAGTTGAGCTGCACCGTCTTCTGCACGTAATCGGTGGTGTACGCGGCCATCGACCAGTTATGACCGTCCGCACTCACCTCGGCGCTCACGAAAAAGCGGTCGAAGGTGCCGAACCGCTCGGCCATGGCGTGATGATTGGGCGTGACCGATCGCCCGAACATCACGAGCGACGTATCGCCGTCGGCAAGCGGGAGATCGCCGAGGATCTGGTCGTACGTCCGGTTCTCCTTCACGATGTACACCACGTGTTCGAACGGCGGGTAGCGATGCGCGGCGGGACGCGCATCCGTCCAGCCATTCGCGCGCGACACGCGTGCCGAGTACGTCGCGAGTGATGCGGCCACCGGCGTGGGCAGGGGCACGATCATCAGTGAGCCGTCGAGCTGGGACAGTGTCGTGTTCCGGCCGGCCGGCTGCGCGCGGTCGCGAGCCGACACGGGCTGCGGACCGTCGGGATTCGCGCGCGTCCCGCGTCCCTTGCCACTCGCCACGAGCAACGTGTCACCGCGCTCGAGCACCGCCGTGGGATACCAGCCAGCGGGAATGCGGCCGGCCAGGCGGTCGTCGCCGCGTGCCGTGGGCACGCCACTCGACACGGGCGAGAGGTCGAACACCGCTACCGCATTCGCATCCGCCTCGGCGACGAACAAGCGCATCCCGTCGGCGGAGAGCGCGAGTGCGTTGGGCGTACTTCCCTCGCCCGGGCCGGCGGGTGGTGGATCCAGCAGCTCCGCCACGACGCGGCCACGCGCGAGATTCACGGCGACCACACGATCGGTGGAAGACGTGGCGACGAAGAGCCGCGTGCCGCTCGCGTTCATCAGCAGCGCCGACGGATGCCGGCCGACGCGAATGCGACCGGCCGATCGAAGGGTGCCGTTCGGCTCAGCGGCGAATGCGGAGAGATCCCATCCGCCCCAGTTGGAGACATACACGGCGCCATTCGGTGCGACGACCACCGCGTACGGATAGCGATCCGTTGCGAGACGCTGCACCACGCGGCCCGTCGCGATGTCGACGACGGCCAGCGAGTCGGACAGGTTCTCGGCCACATAGAGCAGTCGGCCGTCGCGGGACACGGCGAGCCCACCCGGATACCGCACGCCGTCGGCGCGCGTCGACGCACGGGCCTGCAGCACGAGACTGTCACGCAACGTCGCCGCGCCGTCCCGCCAGTCGAAGCGGTAGACCACATCGGTGTTGCCCCCCGACGCGTAGAGCGAACGTCCGTCGGGCGAGAACGCGAGGCCCAGAAACGCCGCCGGTAGTCGCACCGTCTGCAGCACGCGCCCGGTGATGCGGTGCACCACCTGAATGCCGTTCTCACGCCAGCCATTCAGCAGGAGCACCACGCGATCGCTCTCCGGCGCGGCCACCATGGCCAGTGGCATCTGGCCCACCGGATGCAGCGTCGCGGCCGGATCGAGTCGCACGCCGGTGGGCAGGCGATCGAGCGCGCCCGCCATCCGCCCGTTCGCGGGGTCGCCGCTGACAGGGGCCGGCGCTCCGCACGCGGAGAGCGAGACGAGAACGGCGACGGCCGCGCAGGCGAGCGAGGGGCGTGATGGCATGATCGATCGAGTCACGGTGGATGTCGCGTCGAGCACTCTGGATTGCGCGAGAAGATACGGTGATTTCCACGCGGCCGCCGCCGCGAGACGATTACGTTACCGGCATGACTTCACGCGCCCAGTACCTCGACGGGTCGGTGTATGCATCCGACATGCTGAACGGGCTCTGGAAACTCCGCGCGGTCTCCAGGTCTTGACTAGATTCGGCATGTCGCGCACGGCGATGTGCGCCGGGATCCTCATCTCGAGGTCGATCGCATGATCCGCCCACGCACCGCGGCCGCCGCGTCGTTCTTCCTGCTCCCCATGGTGGCCGGCGGGTTCTTCCTGCAGCAGGCGCACGCGCGTGCGACGCCCCGCCTGTTCGACCAGGTGCTCGGCATCGTGGCCAGCCGCTACGTGGATTCCATCGCCGCGCCAGGCATCTACGAGCAGGCGGCGAAGGGTCTCGTGCGCGAGCTCAACGATCCCTACAGCGAACTGCTGGCGCCCCGCGAGACCGAGGAGTTCAATCGCAGCACCGGAGGCCGGTACGGCGGGGTCGGCATGCTGCTCGAGGAGCGGCGGCACGGCGGCGGCACGAGCATCGTCGTCTCGCGCATCTTCCCGCACACGCCGGCGGAGAACGGCGGCGTCAACGAGGGTGATCGCATCGTGCGCGTCGACTCGCTCGCGACCGCGAACGCGACGATCGACAAGGTGTCCGATGCGCTGCGCGGCATCGCTGGCAGCAGCGTGCGGGTGACCTTCCAGCGACCCGGCGTCATCGCGCCGGTGACGCTCTCGTTCCGGCGTGCCGTGGTGCACGTGCCCGCCGTTCCGTACTCGGCCATCGTGGGCGACCGGATCGGGTACATCCCGCTGCAGACGTTCAACGAGAACGCGGCGGAAGAGGTGGAAGCGGCTGCGTCGAAGCTGGTGGAGCAGGGCGTGACGGGTCTCGTGCTGGATCTCCGCGACAATGGCGGCGGCATCGTGGAGCAGGCGCTGGCGGTCAGTTCGCTGTTCCTCAAGCGCGATCAGGAGATCGTGAACGTGAAGGCGCGAAACACGCCGGACGAGGTCGCGCTCGCGTCGAGCGAGCAGCTTCGGTTCCAGCCGCCGCTCGTGATCCTCACCGATGGCGGGACGGCGTCGGCGAGCGAGATCGTCGCGGGCGCGCTGCAGGACCACGACCGTGCACTCGTGCTTGGCACCACCAGCTTCGGCAAGGGACTCGTCCAGTCGCTCTTTCCGATGGACGGGGGCTACGCGCTCAAGCTCACCACCGGAAAGTGGTACACGCCGAGCGGCCGCAGCATCCACCGCGAACGCACCATGCTTGCCGACGGTCGCTTCGTGGAAACGCGTCCCGATTCCCTGGAGAGCGACGCGGACAAGCGCGCGCGGCCCACGTACTCGTCCGACGGCGGCCGCACCGTGTATGGTGGCGGTGGCATCACGCCCGATGTTCGCGTCGCTGATGATACGCTCCTGACCGCGGAGCAGAATTTCCTGCGCGCCATCGCGCCGAAGGCGCAGGCGTTCGTGACGGTGCTGAACGAGTACGTCGTGGAGCTCAAGCCGGTGGCGTCGCGAAACTTCACCATCCTGCCGGCGTGGCGCGCCGAACTGCGGCGCCGGCTCGACGCGGCGGGGGTCACCATTGCGCCGGCGCAGGAGGCCGGGTCCGCACTCGTGCTCGATCGCGAGCTGGACCGGCGGTTGAGCCGGCTCGTGCTCGGCGATGCAGGCGCGCGGACTCGCTCGGTGGCGGACGATCCGCAGCTCGCGCGCGCGGTGGCGCTGCTCAGTGGTGCGCGCTCGCAGGATGCGCTGTTCGCCGCCGGGCGCGCGTTCTCCAGTGCGTCGGTGCGTGCTGGCATGGCCATGCCCCCAGACTCCCGACCCTGATGGTGGAGCGCCGGGCGGTGACTGCCGACCGCGATTCGACGATCACGCCACACGCGCTCGTCGTCCCGCGCACGGCGCGCTACTACACGCTCGGCCCCACGCACGGATTTCCGCGGGAGCTCTGGTTCGTGTGCCATGGGTACGGGCAGCTGGCGGAGCGGTTCCTGCGGCAGTTCACTCCGCTCGACGACGGCGGCCGACTACTGGTGGCGCCGGAAGCGCTGTCGCGATTCTACCTCGATCCCATTCCACAGCGTCGTCGTGATCCGTCGCCGCGCGTGGGCGCAAGCTGGATGTCGCGCGAGGATCGCAATGCGGAGATCGCCGACTACGTCGCGTACCTGGAAAAGCTCCAGGTGGAAATCCGGCATCCACTCGCGGGCGCGGCACCGCGGTTGGTGGTGCTCGGTTTCTCGCAGGGTACGGCAACCGTGTGCCGGTGGCTGGCGGCGAGCGATCTTCGCGTCGACCAGCTCGTGCTCTGGGGGGGAACCATTCCGCCGGAGCTGGATCTCGCGGCGTGGTCGGCGCGATTGCACGACGCGGCGATCACGCTGGTCGCTGGTGACGACGACGAGTATGCGACGCCCGAAGCAGTGGCCGCCGAAGGCGAACGATTGTCGGGAGCAGGCGTGGCGTTCACCCTGCAGCGATTCAGCGGCGGACATGTCATCGATGCGCTCGCACTGCAGCAACTGGCCGAGGGATTTGCCGGGCGATAGCCACGGGTCGGAGAGGTCAGAGCTTGCGCCGCTCGTCGCGCAGCCGTTCGAGGTCTCGCCGGTCTCGCTTCGTCGGCCGGCCCTTTTCTTCGTAGATGAATCCTGCCGGTGCCGTGCGCAGCTGCTCCGAGAGCTTTTCGCGCGCCTCCCGACTTTCTCCCGTTTCGTCGTAGAGCGTGGCCGCGACAGTGGCCGGCCCGCGTCGCTCCGACACGTTCCGGACGATCACGATGTGCTCGTATGGTCCCAGTCGCAGGCGCACTTCGTCGCCCGCCTGTACCATCTTCGCCGGCTTCGTCCGCTCGCCGGCCACGAGCACCTTGCCACCGCCGATCGCCTCGGCCGCGAGCGCCCGCGTCTTGTAGAAGCGCGCTGCCCAAAGCCACTTGTCGAGCCGCACTCGACCTGGCGTCGCAACGTCAGGCTCCTCGGGTCTTCGCATGCGGGGAGTATAGGCGCTCACCCACTTGACCGGCCACCGAAGCCGTCATACATTTCGACATCGAATAATTGGATGACGAAATAGCCCATGCCGACTCGCTACAAAGGCACGTCCCGCGAAGTTGCGGCCCTCAACGCGTTCATCAAGCTCAACCGCAGCGTCAACGCCCTTCAGGCGCGGCTGCTTCCTCCGCTGCAGAAGGAATTCGGACTCACGGAGAGCCAGATCGCCGTGCTCGAAGCGACCTTTCATCTGGGTCCGCTGCCGCAGGGCGAGCTCTGCCGGAAGATTCTGCGCAGCGGAAGCAACGTCACCACCGTGGTGGACAATCTGGAGCGCGACGGCCTGGTGCGGCGGGAACGGGACGCCGAGGATCGCCGGATCCAGATCGTGCATCTCACCGACGCGGGCCGAGAGCTCCTGATGCGGGCGCTCCCCGTTCACGTCGAGCGTATCACCCGCACGATGTCAGCGCTCGAGCCGGAGGAACAGCGAGAACTCGGCAGGCTCTGTCGCAAGCTGGGCACGTCGACGTCCAGCTGACCGGAATGCCCAAGAGGGTACGGTCTCTGCATTAATACTTCGACATCACAATATTCTTCTGAGGAAAGTACACCATGCGTATGATAGAATCCGATAGCCCAACGTTCGTTGCCGAGCCGACCGCCAGCAGCGCGGCGGATTCCCGCCGGTCGATCCGCCAATACCAGCCGACCTCCATTCCCGAAGCCGACCTCCGCGAGCTGCTCCGGCTCGCAGGCCGCGCCCCGTCGGCGTACAATGCACAGCCGTGGCGGTTCGTCGTGGTCCAGGACGACGCACTCAAGGCGCGACTCGCCACCGCGGCGTACGGACAGCGTCAGGTGACCTCCGCGCCCGCGACCATCGTGATGTACAGTGACATGGAAGACGCGCTCGAGCGCATGCCCGAATCGATGCATCCCGGCATGCCCGAGGAGCAGCGGGCCGCTGGCGTGGAGAGCTTTCGCGCCACCTTCACCGGCCAGAGCGTCGAGCAGCGTGAGGCCTGGGGCAATGCCCAGTCGAATATCGCGCTCGGCTACCTGCTCCTCCTTGCCGAGTCGCTTGGCTACGCGACGTCGCCAATGCTGGGCTTCGATCCGGCGCAGGTGAAGTCGCTGCTCGGACTGCCGTCGCACGTTCGCGTTTCCGCGCTGGTGACCATCGGCCATGCCGCGGAAGATGGGTTCACGCCGCACCGGCTGCGGGCCGAGTCACTCGTCACGTTCAGGTGAGCCATGCGCGCCCTCGATCTCCATGTCCACCGCTGGGAACCCGCGACCGGAGGCGAGGCGCCGACGCTGCTGTTGCTGCATGGCACCGGCGGTGACGAGACCGACCTGATTCCGCTGGCGCGTCTCGTCGCGCCGGACGCGGCACTGTTGAGCGTGCGCGGCAACGTGACGGAGCAGGGGATGCCACGGTTCTTCCGGCGGTTGAGTGAGGGGGTGTTCGACCTCGAGGACCTGCGCAAACGCACGATGGCGCTGGCGGATTTTCTGGACGCGGCTGGTGAGCGCTACGGATTCTCGGCCGATGGGCTGTACGCGCTCGGCTTCTCCAACGGCGCCAACATCGCGGCGAGCCTGCTGCTCTCGCGTCCGTCGGCGCTCGCGGGCGGAGTGCTCATTCGCGCCATGGTGCCGTTCGAGCCGGACATCTCGCCGGATCTACGAGGTCGCGCGGTGTTGTTGAGCGAGGGGCGGATGGATCCCTTGATCCCGGCGGCGCGCGCCGAGCGGCTCGCGGCGATTCTGGAGGACGCTGGCGCCAGTGTGGAACTGGCGTGGCAGCCGGGGGGTCACGCGCTCACGCAGGGAGATGTCACCGTCGCGTCGCGCTGGCTGTCGGAGCGCGCGTTGCCGGCACGATGACCTATCGTGGCCGGACCCGCTGATCAGGAGTCGGAGGCGTAGACGTCCACGTCCGCCGATCCATCCCGTCCGTATCGGACATACATGAGGATGGGACGGCAGCAGACGTGGCAGTCCTCCACGTATTCCTGATCGGTCCCGCTGCCCGGATCGAGCGCGATCTCGTTCGCCTCGCCGCAATACGGACAGGTGACGAGCGATTCCGTGTCGGCGGTTCCGTCGCCGAGCGGGAACTCGTCGTCGAGCTCCGCCTCCGTCCAGTCGTCAGTCAAGAGTCCACCATGATCGTAAGGTAGCGACGGAGGCGATGGGCTCATCGGCTGTCCCCCGGAACTGAAACACCCGCGTCCACACTCGTGGACACCGATAGAAGGACGAAGCAGCCTAAGTAGTTGTCAATTCATTCCTTGTGACTTGTGTCACGCGTGGCGTGCCGAGTGCCTCTCCTGGTTGCCGAACCATCGCACCTACAGGAGCCCACGCCATGTCTCTCCCTCAGCTGTACCCCCGAGGTGTTGTCGCCGCCGTCGCCGGCGCCCTCCTCCTTGTGAGCAGCGCCGGCTGCTACTCCAAGCGCGTCACGCGAATCGAGCCGACGGCAGTGACCGATCTGTCTGGTCGGTGGAACGACACGGACTCCCGTCTCGTCGCGAACCAGCTGGTGGAGCAGACGCTGGGCGCGGGATGGGCGAAGCGCTACACGGACGCACATGGCGGCGAGGCGCCAGCGCTCGTGATCGGAACATTCAGCAACAAGACACTGGAGCACATCGCCGTCGGCACCTTCGTGCAGGACATCGAGCGTGCGTTCGTCACCACGGGTGCGGCGCGGGTCGTCGCCTCGGGTGAGCAGCGCCGCGAGTTGCGTGGCGAGCGCACCGACCAGCAGCAGCATGCGCGCGCGGATACCCGTGCACGGCAGGGGCTGGAACTGGGTGCGCGCTACATGCTCGCCGGCGATCTGCAGGCGATCGAGGACGTGGACGGGCGTGAGCGGGTCGTGTTCTACCAGGTGGACGCGAGCCTGATCGACCTCGAGACGAACACGAAAGTCTGGGTGGGCCAGCACAAGATCAAGAAGTACGTCGAACGCGCGCGCTTCGGCTTCTGACCTCTCACGCGGAGAATCAACATGTCCAGCTCCAGATTTCCGCAGCTCGCGCCCACACTGTTCATCACCGCGCTCGCCGCGGCGGCGTGTGCGAATCCCAAGCGCATCGACGAAGGCCCCATTGCCGTGATGCGCAACGGGGAGCGGGTCAGTCCGCCGGTGCGGGCCATCGACGCGGCCACGACCCAGGCGCTCGATGCCGGTATCATTGGCCGCGAGCGGAGCGATTCCCTCGCCGCGGTGGCCTACGGCAACTGTGCCCCGTCCGTGTGCGCCGCACTGGGCCGCGGCGAGGTCGCGCTTGGCATGACGGACGCGCAGGTGTTCGCCGCCACGCGCACCACCGAGCTTGCGTGGACCGCTCGCCGCAGCGGCAGCGTCACGGTGCTGGCGCCACGCGATGCCGACGTCGCGCCGCGCGATGCAGTGGCGGCGGTGGCGTTGGTGCAGCTCGCTGGCGGGACGGTGGCGAGCCTCACGTACCGCGAGCCCCAGGGACTCCGCACCGTGTCGAGCGCGTCCGATGTGAGCACGGCGAATCTCGCGCGGGCCGCGGCCCTCACGAAGGAAGGCGACGCGATGGCCGCCGCGGGCGATTTCACCGCGGCGCTGGAGCGCTATGACCGCGCGAGCGTGGTGAGCGAAGCGGATGCGACGCTGCAGTACAAGATGGCGACGGCACTGGACAAGCTGCTGCGCCCACGCGAGGCCGAGCTGCGCTATCGGCTCTTCCTGCACCGGCTCGAGCTGGAGACGATCGACGCGCAGGGCACGGCCAACGCGAAGCTGGCCGACGCGATCGCGCAGGCGCGTGAACGGATCATCGTGCTGGACCGCCGGACGCGCTGACCGGCGCGCACATTCATCGAGGCGACGATGCGCACCCCCACCGGTGCTCGACGTTTCAGTCGTTCGCTGCACCGCGCGCTACCGCGCCTGCTGCTGCTCGTGACGCTGAGCGGTGTTGGCGTGGTGGCCACGGGGTGCGCCACCGTGCGCGCCACGCTGGCCGGCTACTCCACGGGGCCGAACGGCATCGCGACTCCGCAGCTCCGGTTCCGTCAGGCCCTGATGGATGGCAACTTCGTGAAGGCGTTCGCCTGGCGTGACGATGATGCGCTCCTGCAATCGTTGACGACGGGCGCGGCGGCGTTCTACGCGAAGCAGTACGCGCGGAGTGCCGCGGTGCTGGATACCGCGGCGCTGCTCGCGGATGACCGCATCACGGCGAGCCTCTCGAGGAATGGACTCGCCATGGTGACTAACGATTTGGCGCGGCCGTACCAGGTGCGGCGCACGGAGCGGTTGTTCATTCCGTACTACGCGATGCTCGCGTACGTGCAACTCGGCGCCTGGGAGGACGCGGCCGTGGAGGCGCGGCGCGTGGTGAGTCTGCTCGCGCAGTACGGTGAGGATCGCGAGGCGGGTGAGCGAGACGTACACGGCGCCATGCAGCATCTCGCGGGCGCGGTGTTCGAGCGATCGGGAGCGCTGGATGACGCGCGCGTGGCGTATCGTGCCGCGCACGCCCTGCGCGCCGCCTTGCCGGAGGCGACCGTGGGGCGTGCTGACGCCGGCGATGGCGAAGTGCTGCTGGTGGTGGAGCGTGGCTTCGTGGCGCACCGAACCACCGAAACGTTCGACGCGTTCATCGGTGGCGGCGATCGTGACTCGCTCCGTCTCGCCGGCGACGGGCATCGTCGCGCCGTCTCGCGCATCGCGCAGCGCGCGAGTGCGGCCGGGACGCATGGTCGGAACTCCACGTCGTTGCTCTCGCAGGTGTCGTTGAGCTTCGGCGACCGATCCCGGCACGACGAGTACGGCGACGACGACGATGACGATCGCGACTATCACGTCACCGTCGCGTATCCCGCGCTGCGGCGATCCCTCCGGCCCTGGGGAGGCGCGCTCCGGATGGCCGTCGATGACCGGATCGTGGACGCGATGGAGGTGTCGTCGGTCATCGACGACGCCAGCGCCGCCGATGCCGATCGCGAGCGGGCGAGCATCGCCGTGCGCGCCGTTGCGCGCGCCGTCGCGAAGTACGCGGTCACGAAGGCCGTGGAGGACAAGACCGGCAAGGTGATGGGCACCATCGCGAACATCGGTGGCGCGCTGCTCGAGCGGGCGGACGTGCGGTCGTGGCACGTGCTGCCGCAGGAGGTCACCTTGCTTCGCGTCAGAGTGCCGGAGGGTACGCACGCGGTGCGCGTGCAGGTGGGCGAGGGCGAGGCCGTGCGTACGGTAAGCATCGGCGACCTCGTGGTGCGGCCCGGCGAGCTGACGATCGTGCCCGTGAGACTCTGGCGCGATCCGCCGCCGACGAGGTAGCCGCCGCGCTGGTGGTCGGGTATTGATGAAGGTGCATCGACGATGCGCCAACTCACCCCGAACTCGCGAGCCATGCCAGCCTGGACACCGATTCATCTTCCCGCCGACGTTCCGCCGCCGAAGGGTCCGTACACGCCAGCGGTGCGCGCCGGCGACTTCGTGTACGTGAGCGGGCAGGTGCCGCGTGATCACACCACCGGCGCACTCGCCGGCGCGGACGTAGCAACCCAGACGAGGAAGACGCTGTCCAATGTGCAGCGGGTACTCGAGCAGGCGGGCGCATCACTCGCCGACGTGGTGAGCGCGACGGTCTACCTGGCGCATGCGGACGATTGGAGCGCGATGAATGCGGTGTATATGGAAATGTTCCAGCCGCCGTATCCGACGCGCACCACCGTCGGTGCCGAGCTCCGCGATATCCTCGTCGAGGTCAGCGTGATCGCCTATCGTCCGATTCGGGCTTAACGAACGACCCGCGTTCGCGTCTTCCATTGTGGCCGCGCTGAAGCGGACCAACACTTTGGAGGCTACATGCGTAAGACTCGTGTACTGGCATTCGTGGTCGCGTCGCTCGTGTCCGCTGCGTCGTTCGCTGGCGCGCAGGCGCCCGGCGTGTCGGCGCAGGGCGGTCGCCATGCGATGGGCCGCGGCATGGAGGGTCGGCGTGATGGAGCGCGTGGCGCCATGCTGCGCGGCCTGAAGCTGAGTGACGCGGAGAAGGCGAAGGTCAAGGAGATTCATGCCCGGTATGCCGTGGAGGGCAAGGCACAGCGGGACGCGATGAAGCCGGCGATGGAAGAGGCGCGTGCGTTGCGCCAGAAGGGCGACACGGCCGGACTTCGCGCACTGTGGGATCGGAACAAGGCGAGCCGGGATCAGGTGCAGGCGCTCGCACTCCGCCAGCAGACGGACATTCGCGCGGCACTGAGCGCGGAGAACCAGAAGCAGTTCGACCTGAACCTTCAGGAGCGCGCGACGCGGCGCGCGGAGTGGAAGAAGGACGCCAGGAATGGCGAGAAGGGAGAGCACGCACGCAAGCATACGCGCAAGCGCGCTGGACGATAGCGACGGGGAGTGATTGGGCGCTGGTGGGGCGCACAACGCAAACCGAAGCGAACGCGAATGGGTCGGCAGCTTGCTGCCGGCCCATTCGCGCGTCGCGGACCGCCCTTGGCCACCACGTATATTTCCCGCGTCGCACCGACGCCTCCGTCGCGCCGTCCACCCTCGCCACGCTCGTCATGACACCGATCCGCCGCCTCGCCTTCGGCCTGCTGCTTCTCGCGACACCAGCTGCCGCGCAGCGCGCCACGCCGCAGCGTGCATTCCAGCTTGCCGACTGGTACCGGCTCACTACGCTCAGCGGGCCAGCGATGTCACCGAGCGGCGATCGCGTGGCGGTCACGGTGACGACGGTACGTGAGGCGGAGAACAAGCGGCACAGCGAGATCTGGGTCGTCCCCACGTCGGGCGGCGAGCCGCAGCGCTTCACCTCGCCAGGCACGGAGAGTTCCGCGCCACGCTGGTCGCCGGACGGACGATATCTGTTCTTCACGTCGCCGCGTACTGGCGGCAAGGGAACCAACTGGGCCATCCGTATGGATCAGCCGGGCGGCGAAGCGACGCAAATCGAGCGCTACCCCAACGGGTCGACGCCGCGCGATCTTCGCTTCGCGGTCTGGGCCGACGCCGACAGCATACCGGCCGCTGACTCCGCGAATACGGCCAACGATCCGTTCGCGAAGATGCAGCCGATGGCGCGCCCGCCCTTCGGCGCGATCACCACGCCAGTGCACGCCGGACGGTTCGACGGCAAGCAGGTGGTGGACATGCGCTACAAGTCGAACGATCGTGGCTACGTGCCGGGCGCACGCGAGGCGCGAGTGTGGCGGCCGTCGCAGCTCTGGATCCAGACGTTCGATGGGAGCGCGAAGCGCCAGCTCACCCGCACCCCGTTCTCGAAGCGTGGCGCCTCGGTGAGTCCCGATGGCAAGTGGGTCGCATTCATCGCCGACGCGCAGCTGCGCGCCGATTCGCTCGTGGAGCACGAGCGCGATTCGCTCTCCTACCTGCCATACGATCGCGTGCGCGACGAAGCGCCGCGCAATGAAGTCGACGCCTTCATCATGAGTACCGACGGCGGGGAGCCGCGTCGTCTCGCGAACTGGATGGGCACCGAGAGCGACCTGGCCTGGTCACCGGATGGCCGGCGACTCGCCTTCATCGGGCGTGCGACGCGCGTGGCATCGGCCCGCATCTATCTGGTGGACGCCGCCGGTGGTACGCCCGTGCTCTCGCTCGCCGACGAGTTCCGTTACGAGCCGTCGCGCATCGAGTGGCTGCCCGGCGGAACGCTCGTATTCGCGGCGGAGGTCGGCGGGTCCAGCGGGTTGTTCTCGCTGAACCCCGCGACGCGGCAGCCCACCTCATTGCTCGGCGGCCGGCGCAAGATGTCCGGCTATAGCTTCGATGCGCAGGGACGGCGCGTGGCGTTCGTCTCGACGAGCATGACGAAGCCCACCGAGCTGCACGTGGCCGACGCCGACGGCCGGAACGAGCGTCGTCTCACCGGCTTCAACGACAAGCTCGCGAGCGAGGTGGCGTTCAGCGACGCCGAACGCCTCACCTTCACGTCGGTGGGCGGAACGGAGATCGAGGGCTGGCTGATGAAGCCGTTCGGCTGGCAGGCGGGCCGGAAGTATCCCGTGGTCCTCTACATTCACGGCGGCCCGCATTCGCAATACGGCGAAGGCTGGTTCGACGAGTTCCAGAATCTCGCGGCGCAGGGGATGTATGTGCTGTTCACGAATCCGCGCGGGTCCAGTGGTTACGGCGGGGAGTTCACGTACTCGACGCGAGGGCGGTGGGGCGCGGAAGATTACGAGGACCTGATGAAGGCGACGGACATCGCGGCCGCGCGGGCCGACATCGACTCGACGCGCATGGGCGTCACCGGAGGTTCGTACGGTGGCTTCATGACGGCGTGGATCACCACGAAGACCGACCGGTTCAAGGCGGCACAGACCGATCGCATGATCAGTGACTGGACGTACTGGTACGGGGCGTCGGATGCGCAGGGGCTCACGGAGTTCGAGTTCTATGGCAAGCCGTGGGACAACTTCGCGATGTACGACACGCTCTCGCCCATCCGTCGCGTGACGAAGGTCCGCACGCCCACGCTGATGGTCCAGAGCGAGGAGGACTTCCGGACGCCGATGGGGAATGCCGAGTTGTGGTTCATGGCGCTCAAGAAGCAGAACGTGCCGGTGGAACTGGTGCGCTATCCGCGCTCCACGCACGAGCTCTCGCGCTCAGGGGAGCCGTGGCTGCTCGTGGACCGTCTGGGACGGCTGCGCCAGTGGTTCGGCTACTGGCTGCGGGACGGTGCGAAGAAGATGTCGAATTGATGTCATGACGCGATGCTGGCACGAAGCGTGACTTTCAGGGAGGCATGACACGATCGTACTGCATCGCACTCGTCGCCTCGCTGTGGACTGCCACCGCCTGCGCCCAGACCGAGTCCCGTTCCGCTGACGGCGGTCCGGAAACCGACATCGCGCGGGCGGCGACGGTTCGACTCGCCGGGGACCCGCTCGCCCGGCGCGCCGATTCGCTGATTCGTGCCGGCCGGCCATGGCGTGCGACCGCGCTGCTCGCG
>JANLTI010000014.1:0-15224 GCA_031362845.1 Gemmatimonadaceae bacterium
CGTCGCGAGACGCGGCGAGGCGGCGGGGCGCGGGCCCTGCGCTCGGAGCGTCGTCGCCTCGAGCGCGACGGTGGCGCAGACGGCGAGCCACGACATGCGTACCGGTCGCATTGCACTCATCTCCTCACCGCAGTGACATCCATCAACTCGCGCCGGACCGCATCGGCCTTCCCCGCGCGACCCAGCGCGGCCCAGAGCCGCTCCACCGTCTCGCGATCAACGAGGCCAGCGGGCGACGCGAGGCGAGGTCCGGCAAGCTGCTCCGAGGTGCGGAACGCATCCACTGCCGCGATCGCCTCCGCGGTGTAGTCCGTCGCCAGGGAATCGCGCACCAGCTGACCAGTCACCGACGGCCGGTAGAACCCCAGCGCGTGCAGCATCACCTTCAACTGCCACACATCGTTGCCCGCGAAGGACTGCAAGTCCCTGTAGCCGATGGTCTGCGAAATCGCGTTGTAGATTCGCCGCATCTCGGCCACCGGCTCGGCATGCTCGCACACGTTGATGAACGCCGTCAGCTTGTCGGGCCGGCGCGAGCGTCCTGGCCGCGGATCGGCGACGATGACGGCCGCGGACTGCGACCGGCCTTTTCGCGCATCACCGCCCGCGGCATGGCCCGCCGCGATCGCATCGATGAGGCGATCGGCGAGATGGCGCGGTGCTCCCTCGGATGCTTCGAAGCTCGCTGCCACCGCATCGATGGTCGCGCCGGATACGAGCAGGTTCCCCTGCGTGACGTAGTTCCTGCCCTTCCGCCCGCCCGCCCACTGCGTCGTACCGGTGCCGGTGTGCGTCGCCGAGCGGCCATCCATTGCGATGACGCCGACCTGACGACTCGCGGCACCGCTGTCCGCCGCGAGCATTCGCCGGAGTGCCGAGTCCGGTGACAGTCCCGTCGCGAGGAGATCGAGCAGACCGGCGCCGTACTCCGTTCGCGTGTTCGCCTGTGTGGCCACCGCGCCGACACCAGCCCGCACCCAGGGCACGCCATTCCCCACACACGGCACCCGCGTCGTCACGGCCACACCGCTCTCGCCGGTGCGCGGGTCGATCGCGGCAATGGAGAAGGTGGAAAAGGTGAGCGGATACGTCCACGCCGCAGGCTCCTGCGAGAATGCGCGTGGCGCAGCGAACGGCATCGCCAACAAGGCGGCGCCGACGGCCGGCGCACGACACGTCGTGCCAACGCGACGAATTACAGCTCGTGCAGAGATCATCTACGCCGTCCTCGTTCGTGTGAATGATTTCCCTGGTGAGTGCGCAGTCAGGTTCATCGGCCGCTGTCATCGGACGTCACCTTCAGGCACGCCTGGGCGACGGCCCAGTTCTCTTCCGCGTGTACGACCACCACCGCCACCTTCGCATCGTTCGCCGAGCAGACCGCATCCGTGGTGGTTCGCGCATTGGTCGCCGAGTCGAGCGCGATGCCGAGAAAGGCGAGCCCTTCACAGACCGCGGCCCGAACACGCGGTGCGTTCTCTCCCACGCCACCAGTGAAGACGACCACATCCACGCCGTTCATGCTGGCGGCCATCGCGGCAATGGCCTGCCGGACGTGGTGGACGTACACGTCGAGCGCGAGGCGCGCTCGCGCGTCGCCCGCATCGACCGCCGCCAGCACCTCGCGCATGTCGCCGTTTGTGCCGCTCAGTCCAGCGAGTCCCGAGTCGTGGTTGAGCAGGCTGTCCAGCGAATCAGCGGTGTGACCCTCGTGCCGGAGCAGATGAATGAGGATGCCGGGGTCGACGGCACCCGATCGCCGGCTCATCACGACGCCATCGAGCGGGGTGAAGCCCATCGTCGTATTCACCGAGCGCCCGTTCTGCACCGCCGCGAGCGAGCATCCGCCGCCGAGGTGGCAGGTCACCATTTGCAGGCCGCTCGCGTCGCGCCGCAGCAGGTGCGCGGCGCGATGCGCCGCATACTGATGACTGATGCCGTGAAAGCCGAAGCGGCGGATCCCGAGCGCGAGCCACTCGAACGGACCAGCGTACGTGTAGGCGGCCGGTGGCAACGTGACGTGAAAGGCGGTGTCGAAGACGGCGATCTGGGGCACACGGGCTCCGAGCAGCCGCGCAACGTCGTCGAGCGCGTGCAGCGCACGCGCGTTGTGTTCCGGTGCATGCTCCGTGGCGCGCTCGATCGTGGCGCGCACCTCAGCCGTCACGCGCACGCTGTTCACCAGCGTCGCACCACCGTGCACGATGCGATGGCCGACCACATCGATCGCGTCCAGGGTGCGCAAGGCGGGCGCGTCGCCCCGGATCAGCGACTGCAACAGGTCGTCAACCGCCTCATCCGCCCGCCGTTCTCCGCGCCACAGCGGTGTCGGTGGCGCGCTCCCCTGTTCGGCCGGGCCAGTCACATCGTACAGCGCCGCCTTCACGCTGCTCGAACCCGTATTCAGTGCGAGCACGATCATCGGCGCGGGGTGCGCGCTGATCGCCCGGGCATGTCGCGCCGCTCGCCACGGCGGGACGCCATTCCGTACTTCATGCCGGCCATCGCCAGTCCCGTACTTCCGGCATGTCGTCGCCGTGCTCCCGGATGTATACCGCATGACGAGCGAGCATCGCGCGACAGTGCTCGGCCGCGTTCATCGCATCGCGATCGGTGGCGAGATGCGGCACGCGAGCGATGACGTCGAGCACCAGGTGGTAGCGATCGAGGTCGTTCAGCACCGTCATGTCGAACGGCGTCGTGGTCGTTCCCTCTTCCTTGTAGCCGCGCACATGCAGGTTGCCGTGGTTGGTACGTCGGTACGTGAGCCGGTGGATCAGAAACGGATATCCGTGAAAGGCGAACAGGATCGGCTTGTCGGTCGTGAAGATCGCGTCGAACGCCGTGTCGCTCAGTCCATGCGGGTGCTCGCGCTCTGGCTGCAGTGTCATCAGGTCCACGACATTCACGACACGCACGCGCACGCGGGGCAGCCACTGGCGGATGATGGATGTCGCGGCCAGCAGCTCGAGCGTCGGCACGTCACCGGCGCAGGCGAGGACGATATCGGGGTGCCGGCCGCTCTCGGTGCTCGCCCATTCCCAGATGCCGAGTCCCGCCTCGCAGTGCAGCACGGCGGCGTCCATGGCGAGCCACTGAGGCGCCGGCTGCTTGCCCGCCACGATCACGTTCACGTAGTTCCGGCTGCGCAGGCAATGGTCCGCCACCGACAGCAATGTGTTCGCGTCCGGGGGAAGGTAAACGCGGACGACGTCCGCCTTCTTGTTCACCACCAGATCGAGGAAGCCGGGATCCTGGTGGCTGTTCCCGTTGTGGTCCTGCCGCCAGACGTGCGATGTGAGCAGGTAGTTGAGCGACGCAATCGGTTTGCGCCAGGGAATGTGTCGCGTCGTCTGGAGCCACTTGGCGTGCTGATTGAACATCGAGTCCACGATGTGGATGAACGCCTCGTAGCAGGAAAAGAGGCCGTGGCGCCCGGTCAGCAGGTACCCCTCCAGCCACCCCTCGCACATGTGTTCGCTCAACACTTCCATCACTCGGCCGTCGCGTGACACGTGGTCGTCGGTCGGCAGGACCTCGGCGAGCGACAGGCGATCGGTGGCCTCGAACAACGCGTCGAGCCGGTTGGACGTGGTCTCGTCCGGGCCCATGATGCGGAAGTTCGCCGCCTGCTCGTTGAGACGCATCGTGTCGCGCAGCATCTGGCCGAGCACGCGCGTCGCCTCACCATCCACGGCGCCCGGTCGATCGACCGTGATGGCGTAGTCGCGGAAGTCGGGCAGGTCGAGATCGCGCAGCAGCACGCCGCCGTTCGCGTGCGGATTGGCGCTCATGCGCCGATCGCCCCGCGGCGCAAGCTCCGCCAGCTCGGCTCGCAGCGCACCGTTGCGATCGAACAGCTCCTCCGGCCGATAGCTTCGCAGCCATTCCTCGAGCTGACGGAAGTGCACGGGATTCTCGGCCAGCCCGGCCAGCGGCACCTGGTGCGAGCGGAACGAGCCTTCAGTCGGCTTGCCATCCACGTTCGCCGGTCCCGTCCACCCCTTGGGTGAGGCGAGCACGATCATGGGCCAGCGCGGCCGCGCCGTGATGCCGCGCTCGCGCGCATCGCGCTGGATGGAGTGAATGCGCTCCACCACCTGATCGAGCGTGCTCGCCATCAGCGCATGCATGGTTGCCGCATGCTCGCCCCGCACGTAGAACGGCTCGAATCCATACCCATGCATGAGCGCCGTGAGCTCCGACTCGTCGATTCGCGCGAGAACCGTGGGGCCGGCAATCTTGTAGCCGTTCAGGTGCAGGATGGGCAGCACTGCGCCATCGCGCGCCGGATTGAGGAACTTGTTCGAGTGCCAGCTCGCCGCGAGCGCGCCGGTCTCGGCCTCGCCATCTCCAATCACGCAACACACGAGCAGGCCCGGGTTGTCGAACGCCGCGCCATACGCGTGGAGTAGCGAGTATCCCAGCTCACCGCCCTCGTGAATGGAGCCGGGCGTTTCCGGCGCGACATGACTGGTATGCCACCCGGATACGAGAATTGCCGAAAGAGTCGTGCGAGGCCGGCGACGTCGCGCGATATCTCCGGGTACACCTCGCTGTAGGTGCCCTCGAGGTAGGTGTTCGCAATCACGCCGGGCCCGCCATGACCGGGGCCGGCGACGAAGATCGCGTCGAGATCGCGCGACCGGATGACCCGGTTCATGTGCGCGTAGATGAAGTTCAGGCCAGGGGTCGTGCCCCAGTGGCCGAGCAGGCGCGGCTTCACGTGCTCGATGGACAGCGGCTCGCGCAACAGCGGGTTGGCGCGCAAGTAGATCTGACCCACGGACAAGTAGTTCGCCGCGCGCCAGTACGCATCGAGGAGGGTGAGCGCGTCGGCGCGCTCGGGCGAAGCGTTCGGTGGTGGCAACGTTGTCGACATGGCACCGCCCTCGTCGTGAAACCTTCACCGCGCAGTAAGTGCCGCCGAGAGCGGCACGCGCTGCGGGATCTACACTTCGTTCAGCATCGACGCGGCCGACGCCATTTCCGCGTCACCCATCGTCACGCGCACGACATGCGCGATACCATCGTCGATGAGCTCGATCTCGCCATCCGCGGTCGACACCCCGTCCACTTCCATGAGGCGCGTGCCGGTGGACACGCCATCCGGGTTCACGATCGTGATCGCGTAGGTGCTCGTGCCGAAGCGATAGTCGATCGTCACCTCGTCCCACGAGGAGGGAATGCACGGGACGATGCGCAGCCGGTCGCCTCGCTTCGTGAAGCCGAGCAGCCCTTCGAGCGCCACGCGATAGCTCCAACTCGCCGACCCGGTGTACCACGTCCATCCCCCTCGGCCGACATGTCCGGGCGCCGTGTACACGTCAGCGGCCACGACGTACGGCTCCACCTTGTAGGTGTCGGCCTCCGCCGGTGTGCGGGCGTGCGTGAGCGGGTTGAGCAGATCCAGCAGATGAAATGCGCGATCCCCATCGCGGAGACCAACGGCGGCGAGCACGGTCCAGAGCGCCGCGTGCGTGTACTGCGCCCCGTTCTCGCGCACGCCGGGAAGGTAGCCCTTGATGTACCCGGGGTCGCGGTCGGTCTTGTCGAATGGCGGGGTGAGCAGGAGGATCAGCCGGTCGTCATCGCGCACGAGCCGCTCGCCGACGGAGCGCATCGCGGTCCGCGCGCGCTCGGGATTTCCCGCACCGGACAGCACCGCCCAGCTCTGCGCGATGGCGTCGATCTGCGCCTCCTCCGACGACGCGCTTCCGAGCGCGCTTCCGTCGTCGAAGTAGGCGCGCCGGTACCAGGCGCCATCCCATGCCTCGCGCTCCACCGCCGCCGCGTAGTCGTCGGCGCGCGTGCGGCACCACACGACGACGTTTCGATCTCCGCGCCGCTCAGCGTGATCGGCGAAGCGCCGCAGCGTGGCGACGAGGAACCAGGCGAGCCACACGCTCTCTCCCTTGCCGTCCATGCCGACGCGGCTCATGCCGTCGTTCCAGTCTCCGGTACCGAAGAGCGGCAGACCGTGCGCACCCTCGGTGCACGCGCGGGTGAGCGCGGCGAGACAATGCGCGTACAGCGAATCCGTCCGCGCGCTGCGGATCGGCCGGTCGTACACCTCGTGCTCGTGCGGCTCGAGTGGGCGCATCTCCAGGTACGCCACCTGCTCGTCCCACACGCCGGTGTCCCCCGTGACGCGCACGTAGTGATCGGTGGTGAAGGCGAGCCACACGAGATCGTCGCTGAACTTCGTCCGTACGCCGCGACCACTCGGCTCGTGCCACCAGTGCTGCACGTCGCCTTCCACGAACTGGTGACTGGCCGACCGCAGGATATGCGCACGGGTGACGTCGGGGTCGGTGTACACGAACGCCATCCCGTCCTGCAGCTGATCGCGGAAGCCGTATGCGCCACTCGATTGATACAGCGCCGAGCGGGCCCACATCCGGCACGACAGGGCCTGATACAGGGTCCACCGGTTCACCAGCGCATCGAATTCCGGTGATGGCGTGCGGACGCGGATCGTCGACAGCCGCTCTTCCCAGCGCGCGACGGCCTGCTTTTGCGCCTCGGCCGCCAAGGCGGGAGCGCCACACCGCTGGATGATCGCCCGCGCCTCGTCTTCGCTGGTCGCCGCGCCGAGCAGCACGACGAGCTCCCGGGTCTCGCCGGCCTGCAGCACGATGGCGCACCGCAGGGCGGCGCACGGGTCGTCGCCGGCGCCGAGTACGTCGTCGTCGAGATTCGCCATGGAGAGCGCGGCGGGATTGGCGAGGTCGCCGTTGCGGCCGATGAAGGCGGCTCGCGACGCGGTGGCGCTCGTGACCGGCTCACTGATCCACGAGAAGGCGACGCGCGAGGCGAACTCCTCGATGAAGAAGTTCTGGGCGAACAGTGCGCCAGTCTCGTCGTCGCGGCGCGTGTGCAACTGGTGTCGCGTGTTCTGCCGATCGGTGCCGAGCACCCACTCCACGAAGCTGGTGACGACGATCGTGCGCGCTGCGGGGCCGTCGTTCGTCATCCGCAGCCGGGTCACCTTCACCGGATCCGAGACCGGCACCGCCATCGTCAGCTCGGTGGTGATGTCGTGGCGCGCGTGCGAGAACGTGGTGCGTCCGGGTCCGTGTACGACGCGGTACGCGGCGGCATCACTGCTGTCCATCGCCGGCGCGGGACCTGGCGTCGGCGTCCATGTCCGGCCGGAATCGGCGTCCTGCAGGTACAGCACCTCGCCGCCCGGGTCGCTGACCGGATCGTTGAACCATGGAGTGAGCCGATAGAAGTAGCTGTTCTCCGCCCAGGAAAATCCGCCGCCGCGCTCGGTGACGCAGAATCCGGCGTTCGCGTTCGCGATCACGTTCGCCCACGGGGCCGGCGGGACATGAGCGCCATCGACGCCGATTTCGTAGTCGTTCGCGGCGGTGAGCGCGCCGAATCCGTTGCCGCTGGCCGGCGCGGGCCGCGCACCTCGGCGCACCGTCCGCAGCGGTGCCGCAGCGGGCCGCGTGGTGAAGCTGAAGTCACCATCGGTGGCGCCGACGATCTCGCCCAGGCCGACGCCGTCACACACGACGTGGATGGCCGCCGTGGCGCGCAACAGCGCGACATCATCCTCCGGCAGCACGTCCACGCGACGAATGAACACACCGCCCGGCGTCTCGAGCACGCCGCCTTCACTGGAGGAGACCACCATCGTGGTGATCTGGTCCTGCAGATCCTGGATGTACGACGGACCCTTCGCGTTGAGGATGACGAGATCGCAGCGCACGCCCTTCATGCGCCAGTACGTATGCGCCGCGAGCAGCTGGCGCACGCTCGGCAGCCCCGTGGTGTCGCGGATGGTGGCGAGCACGATCGGCCAGTCGCCGGAGATGCCGTGCGCCCACAACGCGGTCTGGCCGCGCTGATTCGCGAATCGTTCCGCCCGCGTGGCGCGCAGCGTCTCGCGCGGATAGATCAGCGCACCGGCGAGGTCCTGGTACAGCGCGGCATCGGTGGGCGAGATGTCGAGGTCGCGCAGCTCGATGCGCGCCTCGGTGCCCATGAGCGCGAGCGCGCGCCGTGCCGCACCGGTATCGCGATACCGATCCACCGCCTGGAGCGCCTGCTCGCGCGAGTCGGCGACGATCGTCGTGAAGGAGATCGTGGCCGAGCGGCCCGGCTCGAGCCGCACCCGGCAGCGGAGCGAGACGATCGGGTCGAGCACCGCGCCGGCGCTGCACGACAGCTCCGTGCCCTCGTCGAGCGCGGCGGGCGCGTGGGTCGTGCGACCGCGACCGACGAATCGTGCCCGGTCGGTCTCGCACGAGATGTCGCCGACGCGCTCCGGTCCGGTCGCCAGCACGTGCGCACACCACGGGCGCTGCTCCACCGCCGAGCGGGGTCGGCGGCTCGCCAGCACGGCGCCGAGCTGCGGTAACCACTCCGTCTCCACGAACAGGTTCTGGAAGGCGGGATGAGCGCGATCGGCTCCGGCGTCAGTGAGGACGACCTCGCCGTAGCTCGTGATCTCCACCTCGCGCGAGGCGCGAGACTGATTGCACACCGTCACGCGCCGGATCTCCGCGCGCTCGCGTGGCACCACCGTGATCTCGGTACGCGTCTCGATCGTGCCATCCATTCGCGTGTACACCGCGCGGTCGGTCGCAAACGAAACGTGATACGACGAGGCTGGCGCACGCACGGGCTGGTGCGTGGCCGACCACACATCGCCGCTCGTGAGGTCACGCACGTAGATCCATTGGCCCGTCTCGTCCTTCGTCGCATCGGCGCGCCACCGGAACACGTCCTTGCCGCCCGCGCGCGAGTAGCCGCCGCCAGCGTTGGTGAGCAGCAGACAGTACGCCTGGCCGCCAAGGAGCCCCACGTGCGGCTCGGCCGTGTCCGGATCTCCGTACTCGCGCACCACGGCCCGCGCCCGCGCCGGCCGCTCGTACGCCTCGAACGAGTCGTCGCGCTGCGCTGGCAGCGTCGTGTAGCGCCGCGGCACCCGTTCGTCGAGCAGCAGCGAGGAGGCACGCGCCGCCGGATCCCGCATGAAGCGGCGCTGCCAGATGCCCTGGCCTCCCTCGAGATGCAGCGCGTTGTCGAACGCAACGAGACTCATCCCGATGTGATGCGCCATGAACGTGCGCACGAGCGCGAACGCGGCGTCCGGGTCTGGCCGCGTGTAGTCGAGCGAGTCGTAGAAGCCATACGTGCCGAGCGCGCCGAGCGACTCCACCGCCGCGAGATTCTCCATCGCGAGATGGGGGTCCACGGCGAGGGCGAGCGCGGCGGCATACGGCGCGACGACGACGTCGGACGCGAGGCCTCGCTTGAGCGCCAGATCGGGGACACCGAACGCGCGGTACTGATAGGTGTCGTGACGATCGCGGACGTTGTACGCCGACTCCGAGATCCCCCACGGCACGCCACGCGCAGCCGCGTAGCCGATCTGCCGTCGGACGGCGGCCTGGTGCGTCTGCTCGAGGAGCGAGAACGGGCGCGACGCCATGACCAGCACGGGCATGAGGTACTCGAACATGCTGCCGCTCCACGACACCAGTGCGGTGGCACTCGCCGTCTTCGTGAGCGTGCGGCCCAGGTGGAACCAGTGCTCCACCGGCACATCACCCTTCGCCACAGCGACGAAGCTCCCCAGCCGCGCTTCGGAGGCGAGCAGGTCGTACGCCGATTCGTCCAGCTTTCCCGATCGCACGTCGTAGCCGATGGACATCAGCCGGCGACGGGCGTCGTAGAACAGCGTGAAGTCCATCGCCATCGCCATCTCGCGCGCGCGCTCGCTGATGTGCCGGAGGCGCGGAAGGTCGGCCTCCGCCACGCCGGATTCCTCCGTGCACCCCATCGCCAGCGCCATGAGGTGGCCGGCCAGGTTTCCCGAGTCCACCGCGGAGACATACGGCGGATCCAGCACGCGCAGGTGCGTGAGGTCGTACCAGTTCATCAGGTGACCGTGCACCTTCGGCAACCGCTCCATGGTCGCGAGCACGCGCTCCAGCCGGTCGATCATCTCCGCGGACGTGATGAGTCCGAGATCGCCGGCCGACATCGTGGCGAGCAGTTGCAGCCCGATGTTCGTGGGGGACGTGCGCGCGGCGATGATGGGGGACGGGGTCTCCTGGATGTTGTCCGGGATGAGCCAGTGCGTCTCCTTCGTCGCGAGCTGCTCGAAATACCGCCAGTGACTCGCCGCGTATCGCAGCGCCCGCGCTCGCTCGGCCGCCGTGAGTTCCAGCTCGGTGCGCACGCGTGGCGCGCTGAGCGCACCGGCGATCTCCGGCGCGAGCGTCCAGCACACCGTCAGCGTGCCGAGCAGCAGCCACCCCACCAGCGACGTGCCGCGCTCCAGCGCACTGGACCACATGGGCACCAGGAGCACGATCGCGAGGCCCACCGCGGATGCCATGCGCTGCCACACCGGCCCGCGTCCGCCGAGGCTCGCCTGCTCGGCCTGCGACGCCGTCTGCCACTCGAGCATCCGCGAGTGCGACACCGCGACGCGATAGATCGTGCGGACGATGCCGTCGGCCGCCAGCAGCGCCTGATGTGGCAGCATGACGATGGCGATCGCGAACTGTTGCGCACTGCTGGACAGATCGTGCAGGATGCCGGCGTAGTACGGCCACCACGACTCTCCACGCGGCGGACGCACTGACGCCACGAGCAACGGGGCGTACCACGGGAAAGCGAACGCCGCGAGCATCGTGAGCGTCCACGACACGCCGGCCTTGGGGAGGACGGTCCATCCCGCCACGAGCCAGGCGAGCGCGAGCACCGGCGTGACGCTGCGGCGCATGTTGTCCAGCATCTTCCACCGCGAGACGGGCGCGAGCGGATTCACGCCCCGCCCGCGCGGGCCGGGAATCTCCGACACCAGCCACGGGAGCAGCTGCCAGTCGCCGCGAATCCAGCGGTGCATCCGCCGCGTCGCCGTCAGGTACCGCGTGGGATAGTCGTCGAACACCTCGACGTCGGTCACGAGCGCGGCGCGGGCGAACGAGCCCTCGATCAGGTCGTGGCTGAGCAGCGAGTTCTCGGGAAAGCGCCCCGCCGTCGCGCGCTCGAACACGGCGACGTCGTAGATCCCCTTCCCGGTGTAGGTGCCCTCGGCGAACAGGTCCTGGTACACATCCGATACCGCGGTGGTGTACGGATCGACGCCGGGATGACCGGCGAAGATCGCCGCGTAGCGGGAGCCGTTCGCACTGGCCAGCGACACGCTCACGCGTGGCTGGAGGATGCCGTACCCCCGCGTCACGCGTCCCACCGTCTCGCTGAACTCGGCGCGATTGAGCGGATGCGCGAGTGTCCCGATCAGCGTCACGGCGGCATCGCGCGGCAGCACGGTATCGGAATCGAGAGTGATCACGTAGCGCGCCGAGTGCAGCCACGGCAGGTCGCCCTCGGTCACGGAAAACGCGTCACCGCCGCCGCCGAGCACCCACGCGTTGAAGTCGGCGAGCTTGCCGCGCTTTCGCTCCCATCCCATCCACCTGCGGTCCACCGTGTTGAAGCGCCGCGCGCGATGAAAGACGTAGAACGGAGCGGTGGTGTTTCGTTCGACGTACGACGCATTGAGCGCGCGCACGCGTGACACGGCCGCATCGACGATCGCGTCGTCACCCGAGACCTCGGCCTCGTCGGCATCGAGGAAGTCGCCGAGCAGTGCGAACCGGATCTCGGGATCGTCGTTGGCGAGATACTGCGCCTCGAGATGATCGAGCGCATCGTCCACGGCCTCGGCACTGCCGAGCAGGATGGGCACGACGACCACCGTGCGATGCGCGGCGGGCACGCGCTGCGTGAAGTCGAGCCGAGGCAGCCGGGCGGGCGGCAACAGCAGCGTGACGAGCTGATTGACGATCGCCACGGCGACATCGGTCGCCGGCGCGAGCGCGAGACAGAGCGCGAGCAGCATGCCCCAGCCGGCCGCCCCATCCAGTGGGCGCAGCAGGAACGTGAGCGCGATGGCGGCGAGCAGGCAGATGGCGCCGAGGTAGGTGACGCTCGGCGCACGATACGCGAGCCGGCGCAACCATTCCTCAACGGGCGGGCGGTATCCCACCGCTTGCTCGAGCGCCGGCTGGCCGGCATCGATGAGGTGGAAGCCCACGTGCGCGTCGAGCGACGTGGGACCGGCGCGGACGGCGGCGGCACTGGCGGCATCGATCGCGGTGGACGCGACTTCCTGTTCCGACATCCGGCTGCGCCGCGCGAGGCGCTCCACCGCGTGGCGGTAGTGATCGCGCGTGCCGAACGTCATCGACGCGTACACGCCGGCCGGATCGCGCCGCAGGATGGCTTCGGCGAGACTCGCCTGTTCCACGAAATCGCGCCAGTCGATGTTACCGATGGCGCGGAGGCTCGCGATGCTGTTCGCCATCACGAGCTGGCTGAGCGCGAGGCGCTGGGTGGAGCGCTGCACGGCCTCTTCCACGCTCATCACGTCTTCGCCGATCCACTGCTCCAGCCAGAGGAGGGGCGTGAAGTCGGCGCGGCGGCTGCGCATCTGCTGCAGGAATCGCGTGAGGAACGCGGGGGTCAGCTGACGCGACTGGTCCACGAAATCGGCGAGTGCGCGCGCGAGCACCTTGGAGCCCGCATCGTCGGCGGCAAGCAGGCGCGACACCCACGCGTCGGCCTCGACCGTGTCGGCAGCGTCGCGTGACGCGCGCTGCGCCATGTGCCGGATGTTCTCCAGGAAGCCCATGCGCAGCATCGCGGGCATCGCCCACAACTCGCCCATCGACAGCGGCGTGACGCGCTGGTATTCGCTCACCATCAGCTCGAGCGTCGCCGAGTCCAGACGCCCATCCGTGTGCGCGATGAGCTCGATGACGATCTCGTAGATGCGCGGATAGCCGGCGAAGGCGCTCGCCGATGCCAGCTTCGGCAGCTCGTTGTAGAAGTTCGTGGGAAGCGTGGTGCGCACTTCGCCGATCTGCGCGGCCACGACGTGATAGTTGTCCAGCAGCCAGTCGCCGGCCGGGCTCACGGCGACGCCCGAGCTCGTGACGCTGGCGAGATTCTCGTGGATCTCCCGTAGAACCCGCGCGGTGGCGTCGAGGCGGACGAGCAGCGATCCCTGTCCCTGGCGCCACGGGCGGCGCGAGACCTCCGGCGGCGCGGTGCGCTGGCGACGCGCGAGCTGTCGCGCATGTCGAGCCAGCCGATCAGTGCCGAACAGCTCGCCGAGGATGGGCTCGGTTGGCTCGGCGGTCCGTGCTGCGGTCCTGAAGAGCGTGGAGCGTAACGTCGTCACTGCACCCGAGATCCCCATGGGGTCTCCGCGATTGTGAGCCCGCGAAGCGTCGCACGACAGGAGGTCGTGAGGCGAGCAGAAGGCGAACGCCTGCAATCTAGTCGGAGAACGGGTGCGGCGACGTGTCGTGTCGCCGCACGAATCACTTCTGGTACTTCCAGTTGCGTCCCTTGCCGTCGGCAATCCATTCGACGGCCTGTGCGATGCGCTTCGCTCGTGTCTCGTCCCGCTTTGCCTCGTCGATCCATTCGATGTACTCGCGACGCTGACTGGGAGAGAACTGCTCGAATTGCGTCCCCGCCCGCCGGTTCTGCTCGAGCGCGGCCGCGAGCGCACCTGGCACCGTGGCCGCGGGCTTCGGTGCCTTCTTCGGCCTCGGCACCGAGATCCCTTCCTCGTTCAAGCGCATGGCCTCCTTGACGAGCGACTTCAGCACCGTCCTGCTCGGCAGATCCTTCACCGACGTGATCCGCCCGAAATTGCCCATTGCCTCGCCACCGCTGTTGCGATTGGGGCTGACGCCGTCGATGAGCGCGCCTTTCCAGAAGCCGAAGATTGCGTGCTCCTTGAACGCGGCCATCGCGCACATCATCCCACCCCGGTAATCGAAGTGGGGCGAGCTCCACTTCATCGTCTCCTGCACATCCGGGCAGGCAGCGTGGACGACATCGCGGAGGAGGGTGAGGATGGGCTTCGCGAAATCCCGTTGCTTCGCGATGTAGGCGTCGATGCGCGGGTCGCGAGTGCCCATGAGCGTGTGCTCCTCTGGCGGAGAGACGACTGGCGAGGGATGACCGAGCGAGCATGCGGCCCGGAATGCTACGACCCGCCGGGAAGCGAGGACAGGGACGGCGGGCACGCAGCGAGCGTGAACCCTGCGCCGCTCGAGCTCTGGCGCAGCATCCTGGGCTGTTGCAGCGTATGGCGATTGTCGCTCGTTCGCACGTTCCGCCCGTTTCCGGAGACCCCTGTGTCCATCCATCGTCGCACGCACACACTGCCGGCCGTCGCCGCCGCCGGGCTTCTGCTCGTGTTCACTCTGGCCGAGCAGGCATCGGCCCAGGCGCCGCCACAGCGCGCGGAGCAGCGCGCCGAACGGCGCGCCGATCGCATTGCGCTGGAGGATTATCTGGACTGGGAGGATGTGCAGGACCCACAGCTCTCGCCTGACGGCCGGCAAGTCGTGTTCACTCGCCGCTGGATCGACAAGTTGGCGGACCGGTGGGAGTCGTCACTCTGGATCATGAACGTCGACGGCTCGCGCGCGAGATTCCTCGTGAATGGTTCCAGTCCGAAATGGTCGCCCGACGGCGCTCGCATCGCGTACACGCACACGCCTGTCAGCGCACCGGGAACGGTGCAGGGCAGCACACCCGCGGCGCCGAAGACGCAGATCTTCACGCGATGGATGGATGCGGAGGGCGCCGTCACCCAGCTCACGCGTCTCGACGAGAGCCCGGGCAACATCGAGTGGTCGCCCGACGGCAAGTGGATCGCCTTCACGATGCTGGTGCCGGCGCGGAACGACTGGAAGATCGACATGCCGAGCGCGCCGAAGGGCGCAAAGTGGACGGACGCGCCTCGCGTAGTGGAGCGGCTCAACTATCGCCAGGACCGCGAAGGGTTTGTCGAGGAAGGCAATCGGCACCTGTTCGTGGTGTCGGCGGACAACGGCGGCACGCCGCGCCAGCTCACGACCGGCGCGTACAATCACGGGGCGCCACGCTGGATGCCGGACGGCCGATCGCTCGTCTTCAGCGCGTTGCGCGTGGACGATGCCGAGTATCGGTGGCGCGAGTCGGACATCTATCGTGTGGATGTTGCGGGCGGAGCCATTCGCCAGCTCACCACGCGGAAGGGACCCGACACGCAGCCCGTGCCGTCGCCGGACGGCAAGTGGATCGCGTACACGGGCTACGATTCCACGAGCGACACCTGGGTGGACGCGAAGCTGCACCTGATGAGTGCCGACGGGACGGACCATCGCGTGGTCGCGCCATCCTGG
>JANLTI010000042.1:0-46322 GCA_031362845.1 Gemmatimonadaceae bacterium
CCCGCGCTCTTCTTCGCAGCGGGCTTGCGTCCACGCGGTTTCGTCGCGGGAGACGCAGGCGAAGGCGCAACCGCAGCGACACGTTCGACCGGCACCGACGCAATGAGCGTTGGCGCCGACGCCGCGGGGACGACGGCAGCGTGCGACACGGACGGGGTTGCTCCCGTGGGGCCCACGACTCCGATGCTCAACAGATTGCTCATCAGGTCGGCCGGTGGAGCGCCAGGCCTGCCGACACGTCCGCGCCCGCCGGTGACACCGCGAGGCCCCATGCCTCGGGGTGCCGCAGGCGTGCTGGACGCGGGTGGCGCATTACTGACCGCCGACCTGGCCAGCTGCGCGGCCACCGACTCCGCCTCGGCGGCACGAGCGATTTCGAAATCATCGCCTCGGCGCCGGAGATCGATGACGTCTCCGTCGTGCGCGTCCTTGAGGATGCGGGGAAAGTTGCGATCGCTGAGACTCTCGCTGTCACGCGCGAGCAGCTCGCGCGCCTTGGCGCGTACCACACCCGCTCGGACGGTCTCGTCACCACTGGTGAGCGCCATCACGGAGCGTCGAATGAGATCGAACGCCTCGTCGCGCGTCAGCCGTTCGCCGCTCGCTCCGATCTGCTCGATCGACTCACTGCGCTCGTTTCGATCGGCGCGCTCGGCCCGATCGGCCACCTCGGGTCTGGGCGCGCGATCGGGGCGTCCTGCGCGCTCGCGTCCGCGCGGCCCAGCCGCCGATACCGCGGCGGCGACCGGAATGACATCGGGTGCAGCGGCCGCGACGTCGGGCTCGGCAACCAACTCGACGTCGACCGGTACCTCCGCGCCTTCGGCGCGCGGACGTTCGTCGTGACCACGGCCACGGCCGCGCCGGCCGCGCCGACCCCGGCCACCTTCGCGCTTCGCGTCCGCAGCAGCGCTCGGTCCTTCCACGCGCGCCGCCTCGTCCGCCGCGGCATTCTCGGCGGCGCGTGCGTCGCCCTTGGCGCCGCTCGGCAGCCCGATCTCCAGCTGGCCATTCTCGAGCTTCGTGGCCGAGAGGAGTCCGCGCTGCGTCGCATCCTGCACGAAGCGCGAGAACTTCGCCATGCCGAGGTCCTTCTCATCGAACGCGTTGTCGATCTCGACCATCACCTGCTTCAGCCGGTCGGAGCGCATGACGTCGCCATTGCGCTTCATGCGGCTCACCGCTTCGGTGACGAGTTCCCACGGATCCCACTTCTTGGCGGGTTCGTCGTCCGAATTCTTCACGAGGCCGGCGAGCGCATTGTAGCTGTAGTACTCGTCGCAGTTCATGACGAGCAGATCGCTCGACGATTCGCGGATGCCGACGCCGATGACGTACTTGCCGTATTCCTTGAGCTTCGTCACCAGGCTCGCGAAGTCGCTGTCGCCGGAGAGCAGGATGTACGTGCCGATTTCGGGCCGCGTGAAGACGAGCTCCATGGCGTCGACGGCAAGGCGGATGTCGGTCGCGTTCTTCTTCGACGATCCATACGCCGGCGCCATGATCATGTCGATCGAGGACTCGGCGAGGGGTACGATGTACTGGGGATACCGGCGCCAGTCGGCATAGGCGCGCTGGACGGCGACCTTGCCCTTGATGATGTCCGAGCCGAGCAAGGTGCGAAGCTCCTTGCCGAGGTCGGAGCGGATTCCCATCGTCACATTGTCGAAGTCGATGAGGAGGGCCGCGTTCGGAGCGTGCATCGGCTGCGCATAGCCGGCCGAGGACACGTGAGGCGCGCTGAGCGCCTGGGGGCCGCGGTGAATGAGCGCGGCGCCGGAGCGCGACGGACCATTCCGCGAAGAGCGTTGATTCATGCTGTCCCTTGCGTCATGCGACGCATGGTGTGAGAGCGGGCGTGCCTGCCAGGCAGTGCAGCGCCCGTGCTCTCGCCGGGAGCAATCCGCCCGACCGAAGTTGGCCGGCTAGCGCGGTGCTCGTTGGCGAGGCGGTTCGCGGTGCGCACGTCGACCGGCTCGCCCCACTGCGCGACGCGCAGTATTCGAGGGCGGCACCGATCACGCCGACACCGTCATTGACCAGTCACCCCTGGCGCCGCGGGCTCCATGCTCGCGCCTCCCTGGGTGGCTAAGGGCGTAATCTATGCTGGCCAAAGGATTTGCGAAAGGGATGTCACTCTCGCATGGGCTTGTCGATCAGGTGATCGCTCACTGATCGCCGCGTGCGCGGCCCCTCTCGACGTCGTCGGTGATGTCGATGATCGCCTGCCGCGCTTTCGTTTCGAATGTGCGATCGCTCGTAACGGTGCGCATCACGACGCGTTCCAGATGTGAAGGGTGGTTGAGGCACGAGGTGACCTGTATGTTATCGCGAAACCTCCCTTTCCAGCGCCCGTACGGAGATGCAGTGAAGCAGGTCGGCTTTCGCGCTCGTCTTTTTCTCATCCTGCTGGGCTTCGCTCTCATTCCCACGATCGTGCTGGCGGTGGCGTGGGAGCTGACGGTGGTCGGTGCGCTGCCGCTGCTCGGTACCACGCCGGCCATGGAGCGGATCGCTGACACCGGCAGGCGTGCCGCCGAATCCGTGGAGCGTGCGCCGTTGAGTACGGCGCAGCGCGCCCTGTTGGCGGATCATCAACGGGCGCTTCGGGAAGGACTGCTGCACGCCCGACAGATGGAGTTCCTGATGACGCGGCGGGCGCCGGTGGTCGCCGCCATCGTGGCGCTGGCGGCGGCGCTCATGATGGGGTTGGTGGCATCTCGGGTGGCGGGGCATCTGAGCCGGAATCTGAGCCGGCCGCTCAGTGAGCTCGTGGGGTGGACGGCAATGATCAGCCGGGGCGATGCGCTGCCGGACGGACCGCCGACCAAGGGCGCGCCGGAGTTCGTGATGTTGCGCAACCGCATGCGATCCATGGCGACGGAGCTTCGGCAGGGGCGCGTGCGCGCCCTGGAAGCGGAGCGCGCGACTGCGTTGCGTGAGTCGGCGCGACAGGTGGCGCACGAGCTGAAGAATCCGTTGACGCCGATTCGCTTCGCGATCGCGCGCCTGCGACGCGAGGCGCCGCAGGCGCTCGCGGAGACGGTGGACGTCCTGGAGATCGAATCGAAGCGCCTCGAGGAGATGGCGCGCAGCTTTGCACAGTTCGGGCGACTGCCCGAGGGACCGCAGGCCCCGGTCGATCTCGGCGAGCTGGTACGAGCCACGACGCGCACAGCGGTGCCGGCGGAGACCCCGCTCGCCGTGTTCGTCGAGAGCGACGTGCCGATGGTTCCCGGGCATGTGGATGCACTCGGCCGCGCGCTGACGAACGTCCTGTTGAACGCGGTGGAGGCGAGTCCACCGGACGCGCCACTTCGCGTCACGGTGCGGCGCGCGATGCACGACGGCCGCGCGATGGTGGAGGTGGCGGTGCACGACAGCGGCTCCGGCATCTCGCCATCGCGGCTGGACGGCATCTGGGAACCGTACGTGACGCACAAGGCGGGCGGCACGGGGCTGGGGCTCGCGATCGTGCGACAGACACTGATCGCGCACGACGGCGCGGTGGCGGCGGAGAGCGCGACGGGAAGCGGAACGACGATCCGACTCTTTCTGCCGGTCGAGACACTGGCAATCACGATGGAGATGACGGCACATGGCGATTGATGGCGTTCTGGTACCGATCGTGATGTTCAGCATGATTCCCGTGGTCGCGATCGGTGTCCCGATTGCGCGCGCCTATGCACGGCGGCTGGAGTCGCGGCCCGTGGCGGCGATTCCGTCCGATGTCGCTGCGCGCCTGGAGCGCATCGAGCAGGCGGTGGACGCCATCGCCATCGAGATGGAGCGGGTGTCGGAGGGCCAGCGCTTCACGACGAAGCTGCTCTCCGAACGCGCGGGGCTTCCGGCTTCACGCAGCGGGAGCTGATCCGACGCGATGTCGAGCGTCCTGATCGTCGACGACGAGCCGAACATCCGTCGCATGGTGGGCGCACTGCTCGTGAGCGAGGGATACGAGGTGCGCGACGCGGCGGAAGGTGCCGTGGGGCTCCAACGGATTGCCGAAAGTTGTCCGGACGTCGTGCTGCTCGACCTGATGATCCCGGGAGAGCTGGACGGACTGGCGACGCTGGCGCGGCTTCGCGAGCGCGTGCCCGACGTGCCCGTGATCATGATGAGTGGCAAGGCCGGCCTCAGCGACGCCGTCAAGGCCACGAAGCTGGGCGCGTTCAACTTCCTCGAGAAGCCGCTGTCGCCGGAGGGCGTGCTGCTCGCGCTCGCGTCCGCACTCGAGCTCCGGCGCGTGCGACGCGAGGCTCGCGCGCTCCGCGAGGATCTCGGGCTGGCGGGTGAGATGATCGGGCGGAGTCCGGGAATGGATCGCGTCCGCGAGATGATCTCGCGCGTCGCGCCGACGGACGCGCGCGTGCTCATCACCGGGGAATCGGGCACGGGGAAGGAGCTGGTGGCGTCGGCCATTCATTTCGGCAGCGCACGGAGAGAGCGACCGTTCGTGCGCGTGAATTGTGCGGCCATTCCCCGCGACCTGGTGGAGAGCGAGATGTTCGGCCACGAGAAGGGGGCATTCACGGGCGCGACGGATCGTCGCATCGGCCGCTTCGAGCTGGCGCATACGGGGACGCTTTTCCTGGACGAAGTGGGCGACCTCGGGGCGGAAGCGCAGGCGAAACTGCTTCGTGCCATCGAGGCGAAGGAGATCGAGCGCGTGGGGGGCGGCAAGTCCATCCGCGTGGACGTGCGTATCGTGAGTGCCACGAACCGCGATCTCACGCGTGCGGTGGGCGAAGGCAACTTTCGCGACGACCTGCTCTTTCGCCTGAACGTCATTCCGCTTCAGCTGCCTCCTCTGCGCGATCGTCCCGACGACATCCCAATGCTGGTGGCGCACTTCTCGTCCCTGCATCTGGCCCGCACGGGTCGACAGCCGCCGCAGTGGACGGCCGGCGCACTGTCGCTCCTGGCGCAATACCGATGGCCCGGCAACGTCCGTGAGTTGGCGAACATCGTGGAGCGGCTCGCCATCCTGCATGCCGGCGCGGACGTGGACGAGAGCGATGTGCGTGCGGTGCTGCCGATGGACGGCCGCGCGCGCCGCGCCGACGCGCCGCTGCCCGACCCGTCGCTCCTGGACGAGTCGCTCACCGACACGCTGGACGCGCACGAGCGGACCTTGATCGCGCGCGCGTTGTCCGCGGCGGGTGGCAATGTCGCCGAGGCGTCCCGGCGGCTCCGGACAGATCGCGCCAACCTGTACCGGCGGATGCGGCGGCTGGGGATTCCCATCGGTGACGAATGAACGGCAGCGGCTCGGGCGACCTCCTGTCGCGTCGGGGGGTATGATCGCGGATTGCTCGTGGCGGCGGCGCGCGCGCCGCACGCCCACATCCCCAACCCCGCCTCTCATGCGGACCTTCGCGCTCGCTGCCGGACTGCTGGTCGTGCCACTGTTCGCGACGGCGCAGGTGGATACGGCGGTGGCGCGCGCTCGCCTGCCGCACGAGGTGGCGCGCGAGGTGGCCGCGCTGTTCAACGCCACCACGACGCTGCGTGCCAGCGACCGCACGCTGATTCCGTCGGGGCGCGATGTGCCTGGCGATGTGGCGGTACTCAACGGGCCGCTGATCATCGAGGGGCATGTGGCGGGGCGCGTGCTGGCGATCAACGCCGACGTGCTGCTGCGTCCGGGAGCGCGGATCGACGGCGACCTGCTTGTGGTTGGCGGCGAGGTCGAGGGACGCGAGAGCGCGACGATCGGTGGAGAGCTGCGAATTTATCGTCCTGCCTTGCGCTATACGATGGAGGGCGAGCGCATGACCGTCGCGGCGGAAGAGCCTCGCGCACCAGAAGACTGGTGGCGGCGATTCGAGCGTCGGCGACTCGCCAACACGAATCGCCTCGAGATCGCCAATGCCGGCGTGTACAATCGCGTCGAAGGTCTACCGGTGCGCATCGGTCCGGCACTGTACCGCGATCAGGGGTGGGGACACCTGCGATTCGCCGCGAACGCGATCGTGCGGACGGGCAGCAGCTTCTCGTCGTCGACGCCGGACGTGGGTCACACGGTGCTCGGCGAGCTGCGGGTGGGACGGCGGTACGGCGTGACGCTTGGCGGGCGGCTGTACGACCAGGTCCAAGGCGTCGAGACGTGGCAGTTGAGCAACGCGGAAGTCGGGCTCGCGTCGTTCTTCTTCAATCGCGACTATCGCGACTATTTCGGGCGACATGGCGGACAGCTCTTCGCCGCGCTGCGGGCGACGGACAATGCCGACGTCACGCTGTCGTACGCCGATGAGCGGTGGCGTTCCCGCGAAGCACGCGACCCGCCGGCACTCTTCAACAACGGGCGTGACTGGCGCGCCAATCCGGAGATGGACGCCGGGCGATTTCACGTGGCCAACATGACCGTGCGGGTGGATACGCGGAACGACACGTTCAATCCATGGGCGGGCTGGTATCTGCTCGCGGATTACGAGCGTGGCACCGGAGTGATCGAGCGTGCCGGCCCCGTCTCTCCCGGCGTACGTGCCGTCCCGAGCGGGTCGACCCGATATCAGCGGGTCTTCTTCGACCTGCGCCGGTACAATCGGATCAGTCCCAGCTCGGCCCTCAACGTGCGCGGCGTGCTGGGAGGATGGGTGAGCGGGGATCCGCTGCCGCTCGAGCGCCGACTCTCGATCGATGGACCCGGCACGGTACCCGGATTCGATTTCCGGTCGGCGGGGGACAACGACGTGGGCACGTGTGCGTCGTCGAGCGCGCCGGCCGGCCGGCCGGCGCAGTGCGAGCGGATCGCACTCGCGCAGCTCGAGTATCGGAGCGATCTGCGCGTCTCGTTTTCGGATCGGCGCGCCGGCGCGCGACGGACGCGGTTCCGCGTCGATGGCGCGTGGATCTTCTTCGCCGACGCGGGCCGCGGCTGGCTGGTGAACGCCCCTGGAAGCCCGCTGAACATCGGGCGCCACGAGTTTCCAGCGCTGTCGACGTACCGCACGGATCTCGGCGCCGGACTCGACTTCGACGTCGTCGGCATTTACGCGGCGAAGGCACTCTCGGTGTCACAAGAGCCCGTGAACGTGTTCCTCCGCGTTCGTCACCGCTTCTAGGTCGTGCGCCGTTCCGCCGCCACCGTGCTGCTGGCCGTCGCGCTCCTGGCCGGAGGCAGCGACAGCGCGCTCGCCCAGCGACGAGTGGCGCTCGAGGTGGCGGCACCCGTGGCGATGGCCGGCGCGGCGACGGTGACGACGACCAATCTCTTCGGCGACGCGAACATGCGCGACCTGGTGCGCAGCGGCTTTCCCGCGTCGTTCCGCTTCCGGCTCGAACTGTGGCGCGTCGGTGGGTTCTTCAACGATCTGGAGGGGCAGCGCGACTGGGAGCTGATCGTCCAGTACGATCCGTCGGCGCAGCGCTATCGGGTGGTGCAGCGCCAGGGGAGCAGACTCGAGGATCTCGGCAGTTTCGCGACGTTGTCGACGGCGCAGGCCATGCTCGAGCGCCCCACGCGCATCCTGTTGGCGCCGCAACGCGAGGGCGCGCGCTACTACTACAACTTCGCGCTCACCATCGAGGCCCTTTCGGTGAGCGACATGGATCAACTGGAGCGATGGCTGCGTGGCGTGCGCGGGGGTACGGCCGCGTCGGCGCTCGGCAGCGGCATGCGAACGCTGATGCTTCGCATGCTGGGCGGCGAGAAGCAGGTCTACGACAAGCGGAGCACGACCTTCATGGCGGAACGATAGCCGGAAACGGACGAGGGCAGCTACACCGCAGCCGCCCCCGAATGTTCCGCTGTCACCGTCGGTGCGCGATATCCGTGTCGATGCTCGAGCGCCTCGAGCTGATGCAGGATGGCGTCGCCGTAGAATGTCCGGATGTAGCGCGCCTGCGTGCTGGTGAGACGACGCACCGCCCAGGAGAGATGCACGAAGTGCGGCTCCACAGGATGCGTGAGCGGATGCATGCCGATCTCGTGCGGCAGGCGATTGCCCTTGCGCGTGTTGCAGGGCGAGCAGGCGGTCACGACGTTGGTCCAGTCGTTGGAGCCTCCGCGCGAGATGGGGATCACGTGGTCGCGCGTGAGAGCCTCACGCGGCTTGAGGTCCATCGACGCTCGGCCGCAGTACTGGCACCGGTAGTGATCGCGAGCGAACAGGAACGTGTTCGTCACCTGGCGCCGGAAGCGTCGCGGCACGTGGATGAACTTCGTGAGGCGGATCACGGCGGGTCGCGGCATGGTCAAGCGCTCCGACCGCACGAGCTTGTCCTGCTCCGCCTCGACGATCTCGGCCTTGCCGTCGATCACGAGTCGCAGCGCCCGACGCATGGGAACCATGGTCAGGGGCTCGAAAGACGCGTTCAGAGCCAGACACCCCAGTATCACAACGCCTCCGGGACGACACAGTCGGTGGAAGTTACGGCTGGGCTACACGTGCTACAAGAGCGCGGCGACCACGAGAGCGACTGGGGGAAGCCGGGGAAGGTCACGCGTGATGCGCGTCACCCCGCTGCGCGACGGCCTTCGAAGGCACCCGTCCGCGAGCCGTGCCGCGCCGGATCGTAGAGTGCGTCGTCGAGAATCCCGACGCGCCGCGCCATGGCGAGCGGAACGCTCACGTTCGCAACCTGGTCGCGCCGATGGCCATCCGACCCGAGCGAGAAACGCACGCCGGCAGCCGCCGCGCGGCGCACGAGCCGTTCGTGGGGCGGATATCGCGCCGATAGTTCGAACGCGATGCCCGACTTCGTCAAGGCATTGACGGCACGTTCTTCCGCCCGCTCCGTCCAGAGCTCGGTCGGATCCATCTCACGGAGTGGGGGAGGCACGAGTGTTGGATGCGCGAGGATGTCGACCGGCATGTCGTTCGCCAACGCCTCGAGCGACGTCACGTGCGCCTGCATGTACGCGCCTGCGGTGAGCGAGGGCGGCAACTCGAGGGAGAAGGCGCGAAAGAACTGTCCGTCGGCGAGACGGATCGAGTGCAATGAACCGAGCCGGTGCGTGAAGCGCCGCACGGTGGACGGCGGCAGCTCGCGCCAGAGGGCGTCGTGCCAGCAGAACTCGCCACCGCGCAGCACGGGGTACAGGTCCAGGTCATCGAGATAGCGCGCGACGGCGGCGATCGAATTCACGTCCGTGGGCGCATCGCGAGACACATGGTCCGAGACGCTGGGGCGCGTGCGGAGCGACGCGGCGACGGCGACGACTTCGGCGACCGACAGGGCGCCGTCCGAGTGCGTGGAGTGCGCGTGGCAGTCCGTGGGCTGCCACTCCGTCATCGGGTCGGCGGCAGGGTGAACGGATTCAGCGTATCACGCGGGAGCCCGCGCGTGGTATCGCGCTGGAATGTGGTTCGCGAGGTATCGCGCGGCGTGCGCCCCCCGCGCGACGCACGCGGGATCGGCGTGGCCCCAGGAATGACCATCGCGTCCGACGATGGGAGCGGAGGCCGAGACACCGGATAGCCCGTATCGGACGGCAGCGTGGGACGCGGTAGCGGCGTGTACCCGGGCGGATAGCCGTAGGTCGTATCGACGGTGCCGAAGCCGCTCGGAATGCAGGGCTGGGTGGGATCGGTGCCGACGATGAAAAACTCCGCGACCGAACCCGAACAGCCGGCTCCCGCAAGCATACCGCTGATCGGATCGATCTGCCGGACGACGATGCCTTCCGGGCGCGGCCAATCGGGGGGCGCGGGCTTGCGGCGATACACCTCATTCATGAACGCCGTCCACGCGGGCGCGGCGAGGGCTCCGCCCTGCGCATTGCTCTTGATCTTCCGAGGCTTGTCGAGCCCCATCCAGACGCCGGCGACGAGATCGGATGTGTAGCCGATGAACCACACGTCGGCGCCGTCGTTCGTCGTGCCGGTCTTGCCGCCAGCCGGAATGCGGAACTGTGCACCCACCGAGCCCGCCGCCGTGCCGCGCTGTACGACGTCCTTCATCATGCTCACCATGAGCCACGACTCCTCGGGCGACATCACCGGGGCGCGCACGGGAGCCGGTTCCCACAGGACATTGCCGCGCGAATTTTCGACGCGGACGATGGAGGTGGGACTCGATCGTGTGCCCAGCGTCGCGAACGCCGAGTACGCGGCGATCATCTCGATGGGATACACGTCGGCGGCGCCGATGTTGATTGACGGGTACGGCGGAATCGGCGTCGTGAGCCCGAACTTGCGAGCCATGTCGATCACGCTCTGCTCGCCAAGCTCCATTCCGACCTTGATCGCCACGATATTGCGCGACTGGTAGAGGCCACGCCGCATCGGCATCGGCCCCTCGAACTTTCCGTCGTAGTTCTGCGGCGTCCAGTCGCCGCCGCCTGCCTGCGGCACCGAGACCGGTGAGTCATCCACGAGGTACGACGGCGGACGTCCATTCTGCACCGCGGCGGCATAGACGATCGGCTTGAAGGTCGAGCCGGGCTGTCGGAGCGCCTGGGTAGCGCGATTGAACTTGGAATCGTCGAAGTCACGCCCACCCACGAGTGCGCGCACGGCGCCGGTCCGTGGATCCATCGCGACGAACGCGCCCTGCAGGTAAGGGGAGTTCCCCGCCGCCGGCTCACCCGCGCGACTCGACGCCTTGGCCATGTACGCCTCGAACGTCGTGTGGGTGTAGGCGCCGTAACGGCCCGACTCCACCGCCTTGAGCTGACTCTCCAGCGCGCGCTCGGCAGCCGACTGAAGGTCCACATCGAGCGTGGTGTACACCTTCAGGCCCTGCTCGTACAAGCGCTGCCCGAATTGCTGCTCGAGCTGGAGGCGAACCCACTCCACGAAGTAGGGAGCGACATCACCGGCCTCGGAGCGCCGCGCGAGTTGCAGCGGATATGCCTTCGCGAGACTCGCGTCCGCGTCGCTGATGGCGCCCTGATCGCGCATGACCTCGATCACCGTGTTGCGGCGCTGAATCGCGCGCTCCGGTGAGCGTCGAGGATTGTATCGCTCCGGCGCCTTCGGCAGACCGGCGAGCATGGCGGCCTCGGACACGTTGAGATCCCGCGCCGACTTGCCGAAGTAGCGCTGCGACGCGGTCTCGACGCCGAATGACTGGTTCCCGAGTGCGATCTGGTTGAGGTACAGCTCGAGGATCTTCTCCTTCGAATACTTCGCCTCGATGGCACGTGCCACCTTGGCTTCCTTCAGCTTTCGGACGAGCGACTTCTCGCGGGACAGTCGTTCGGGAAAGATGTTGCGGGCGAGCTGCATCGTGATGGTGGAGAATCCCTCGGCGAAGCTGCGCTTCTTGATGTCGGCGTACAGCGCGCCGGGGATGCGCTTGAAGTCCACACCCTTGTGCTCGTAGAACCGCTTGTCCTCGGTGAGCACGAAGGCGCTGCGCACCATGGGCGGAATCTGGTCGAGCTTGAGCAGGGTGCGGCGCTCGAGGCCGAGCTCGGCGATGAACCGGCCGTCAGCGGCGAAGAGCTTCGACGTCTGGCGCGGCTGATAGTCGTCGAGCACGTCCACGGCTGGGCAGGCGCCCGCTCGGCACACCAGGGCCCAGCTCGAGTACAGCACGCCGATTCCGAACGCGGCGACGAAGACCGTCGCAATGCCGAGGAAGCGAGAGAACTTCGGATGTCGGCGACGAAAGTTCCGGGAGAACGGGAGGTCCATCGACACTCGGCTGAGGCTCGGCCCGAGCGTGGCAGGCACCACGTCGAACCACACTGCGAGGAACGTTAACGCGCGGCACCTGCCGACACCAACGCGGTCGCGGCCCGCGTCGGCTGACAATTCGACACCCGTCGACCTAGGTTTGTGCCATGCAGACGACAGGTGTGCTCGAAGAACTTCAGTGGCGGGGGCTCGTCGCCCAGCATACGGATGGTGTTCCGGGCGCGCTCGCGGCCGGACCCGTCTCCGCATACATCGGATTCGATCCCACGGGCAACAGCCTCCACGTCGGCAGCCTCGTCGTGATCATGATCCTCGTGCACCTGCAGCGGCACGGGCATCGCCCCATCGCGCTGGTAGGTGGCGGCACGGGAATGATCGGTGACCCGAGCGGCAAGGTGAACGAACGACAGCTGCTGTCGGACGAGCAGGTGGGGGAGAACGTGGCGTCCATTCGGGCACAGCTCGAACGGTTCCTCAGCTTCGACGGCCCGAGCGCGGCGAGGATGCGGAACAACGCCGACTGGCTCACGACGCTGCCGCTGGTGGAATTTCTCCGAGACACGGGAAAGCACTTCACCGTGAATTACATGCTGCAGAAGGAATCGGTGAAGTCGAGGATGGAGGCGGGGATCTCGTTCACGGAATTTTCGTACATGCTGCTGCAGGCATACGACTTTCTCGAGCTTCGGCGACGGGATGGCGTGATGTTGCAGCTCGGCGGGAGCGAGCAGTGGGGCAACATCACGGCGGGCATCGAGCTGATCCGTCGCGTGGACGGAGCGGAGGCGCACGGCCTCACCGTGCCGCTGCTGATGACGTCGTCGGGCACGAAATTCGGCAAGACGGAGGCGGGCGCGGTGTGGCTCGACGCGACACGCACGTCACCATACGCGTTCTACCAGTTCTGGTTCGGTGCCGAGGATCACGACGTCGGGCGATACCTGCGCTTTTTCACGCTGTTACCGAAGGCGGAGATCGAGGCGCTGGAGGCGGCGACATCCGCCTCGCCGGAGCACCGCGCCGGTCAGCTCGCGCTCGCGCGGGACGTGACACGCCGCGTCCACGGCGACGACGCGCTCGCGGCGGCCGAGCAGGTGTCGACCTTCTTCTTCGGCCGACTGGATCCACGCGAGCTGAGTGACGACGCGTTCTCGATCCTGCGCGCCGAGGCACCCTACACGGAAGTCGACGGTGCCACGCTCGTCGGCGACGGCGACCCGGCGAGCTTCGATGCGCTCAAGCTGCTGACAGCGTCCGGACTCGCGGCGTCCAATGGCGCGGCGAAACGTCTGCTCGAGCAGGGCGGCGTATCGGTGAACAAGCGCAAGATCGGCGCGTCGGAGCGGCTCCTCTCGCGCGCCGACGTGTTGCTGCGGAGCGGGCACGTCGTGATCGGGAAAGGCAAGCGCGACTTCGCGGTGCTGAAAGTGCGCTGAGCGCACGCGCGATCAGGGGGAGTCTCGCAGGGCGTGGAGCGCGACCTGTACGTCGTCGCGGGTCGTGTAGCAGTGAGGCGCCAGCCTGATCGTGCCTTCGCGAACGGAGTGCGCGACGCGCGCAGCGTTGAGCCGCTCGCTCGCGCGCACCGGGTTCGCGGGCCGCAGTGACGCGATGCCGGCGATGCGTGCGCGCGGTGTGACGAGCGCGATTCCCTGCCCCGTTGCACCATCGAGCAACTCCGCGGTGCGCGCGTGCACGTGCGCCGCCACGGCGCTCGCGCCCAGCGAATGCAGAAGGGCGAGGCTGGCTCCCATGCCGGCGAAGTCCTGAAAGGGCAGAGTCACCTGCTCGAACCGTCGGGCGTCGTCGCGCCAGGTCATATCGTACGAGAGCAGGCGCGAGAAGTCATCGGATCCGCGCACGCCCATCCAGCTCACCGGTTGGGGCGCGAGCTCCTGGACGAGCGAGCGTCGCACATAGGTGAATCCGGTGCCCCAGGGTGAGAGCAGCCACTTCTGCCCACCGCACGCAAGCAGGTCGATCGGCACGCGCGACACGTCGAGCGTGAGCGGGCCGAGTCCCTGAATCGCGTCCACCACGAAACGAATTCCGCGCGCGCGACATGTCGTGCCGAGGACGTCGAGATTCGCCACGGCTCCCGTCGCGAAGCCAACCCAGGAGACGGCCAGCACTCGCACGCGCGGCCGATCGAGTGCGGACAGCACGGCCGGCGCGTCGAGTAGGCCATCATGGACCGGGACGCGGCACAGGGTGAATCCTCGAACGGCGGCGGCAGCCATCCAGGGATACACGTTGGCGGGAAACTCGAGATCCGGTATCACGACGACATCGCCCGGACCCAGCGGCAGCGTCCACGCGGCGAGATTCAACCCGGCACTCGTGTTCGTCGCGAGGGCGATCTCCGCGACGTCGGCGCCGATGAGTGTGGCGATCTGGCGGCGCGCGGTCGTGAGCGTCTCGAACTGCTCCTCCTGACCGAGTCGGTGCGGCGCGGCGCGCTTTCGGGTGAATACGTCCTGCGCGCGCACCGAACTCTCGGGCAGTGGTCCAGTGCTCGCGGCGTTCAGGTAGATCGACTCGCCGGTGTCCATCCACGGAAACTCGTCGCGCCGGAGACGCGCCGTGTCGACCTCGTTCGGCGACCGAGGCGGCGAAGCCGGCGGCACGTTCAGGTGCGCGCGGACGGCGGCGCGTCGATCGAGCCGCTCTTTGCGGCGTGACGAGGGTCCAGCGCATCGCGCAGTGCATCGCCCAGCAGGTTGAAGCCGAGCACGGCGGAGCCGATCGCGAGTCCGGGTGCGAGCGACGTCCAGGGCGCGTTCCGCAACTGGTTGAGATCGCGTCCATCCGCGATCATCGAACCCCAACTCGGGGTGGGAGGCTGCACCCCCAGTCCGAGGAACGACAACGCCGATTCCGCCATGATGGCGGCGGCGACGCCGAGCGTCGCAGCAATGAGAACGGGCGCGACGACGCTGGGAAGGACGTGCCGGAGCACGATGCGGGTATCTCGCGCGCCGAGCGCGCGCGACGCGTGAACGAACTCGAGCTGCCGCACCACGAGTACCTGTCCGCGCACCAAGCGCGCCATGCCCGCCCAGCCCACGATACCGATGGTGAGGAACACGACACCGAGCGATGGCTGAAGGGCCGCAGCCATGGCGATGAGCAGCAGGAGCGTCGGAAAGGCGAGCGTGACGTCGGCGAGCCGCATGACCAACTCGTCGATCCAGCCACCGTAGTAGCCGGCGATCAGTCCCATGGACAGTCCAATCACCAGCGCGATCGACTGGGACACGATTCCGGCCGAAAGCGAGACGCGCGCGCCGTAGACGAGGCGGGCCCAGACGTCGCGGCCCTGGATGTCCGTGCCGAGCCAGTGGGACAGCGAGGGTCCCTGCAGCTGATTGACAAGGTCGATCCGTAGCGGATCGTGCAGCGAGACGAGTGGCGCCAGCACCGCCAGCAGGACGATGAGCACGACGACGCTGACTCCGAACCACGCACGCGCATCTCCGCGCAGCGCACGCTTCACGCGCTCGTTCATGACGGGTCTCCCAACTCGGGCGGCGTGCCAGGACGCTGATGCTTCCAGCGACGATGATGCCAGAAATATTGTTCGGGGGCGCGGCGAATCCAGCGTTCCAGTGTGGCCGTGTAGTCGGCAACGATGCGATCGACGTCGGCGTCGCGATCACCCGTCGGCGTGACGGGCACTTCCTCGTAGTACATCACGTACTTCCCGCTCGCCTGACGCAGTGCGGTGGCGAACACGACGGGCGCCTTCAAGCGCAACGCGAACACCGCCGGACCGCGCGGGGTCTTGGCGAGCCGGCCGAAGAATGGCACCCATGTCGAGGCGAGACCAGCCGCGCCCTGATCCACCAGCATCGCGACCGCGTGTCCCTCGCGCGTGGCGCGAGGCACGCGGCGCACGGCGTCGGCGTCGTGGATCACGGTCATGCCGATGCCGTTGCGCGTCGCCGTCACGTATCGATCGAACAGCGGGTTCTCCATCCCGCGAGCCACGGCCTCGATCGGAATGCCACTCGCCGCAACGAACGCGCCGGCGAGCTCCCAGTTACCGAGGTGTCCACTGACCAGCAGCACGCCACGTCCCTCCGCCCGTGCGCGCGCTACGACGTCGGCGCCCTCCGTCCGTTCGAACATCGCGAGCACCTGCGCACGTGAGTAGGCCGGCAACAGCGCCGCCTCGATGGTCGTGCGCCCCAGATGCGCGTACGACGCGCGTGCGATGCGGATCACCTCAGCGGCGTCGAACTCCGGGAACGCCGCCCGCACCTGACGCTCCACGACGGCGCGGCGAATGCCGAGCGGTCGGTAGCCGAGCGAGCCGATCCACGCCCCGACGCGTCCGGCCCGAGGAAGACTCAGCCGATCGAGTGCGGCGACGGCGCCGCGCAGCGCGAAGTACTGGAGGTAATGCGGAAGCCGCGCGTCCTTCACCGTGCCGTCCACAGCGTACGATCGCCGGCCGCGCTCGCCGCCGCGATGTAGCCCTCGATCATCACCGACTCGGTGAAGTCGCGGGCGACTCGGGTTCGTCCCGCCTTGCCCATGGCGATGCGCTGGTTGTCATCGGCCAGAAAGTTCGCGACGGTGGCCGCCGTGTCGTTCGGGTGCGCCGGCGGCAACAGCACGCCGGCGATGCCATCGGGCACATAGAGCGAGAGCAGTGGCGATCGCTCGGCAATCACCGGCACGCCGGCCGCCATGAAATCGAGACACCCGAACGCACCGTCGTCCCCCTCGGCCGCCACCCACCCGACCTCGGCGGCACCCACCACCGCCGCCATGTCGTCGCGTTCGCCGAGGAATCGCACGAGCGACGTGACGCCCAGCGCCGACGCGTGCATGTGCGTGTCGTCGTCGTCGCATCCCGACCCGACGAGGGCGAGACGCAGCTGGGGATGGCGCGGGGCGAGCAGCGCCACGGTGCGGAGCGCGGTGGTGATGCGACTCTTCGCCTTGCGATCGGCGACGCACACCATGAGCTGGGTTCCCGGCTCCACGCCCAGCGTGCCGCGCGACGTCATGCGCATCTCGTCGGCCTTCTCGACGTCCACGGCGAGCGGAGCGACGAACGCCCGGTCGACAGCGCCCGCATTGGCGCGGTCCATGTCGGTGCTGAAGAGCAGCCGCGACGACGCCATCCTGGTGGCGAGCCGCGACCCGCGGCCCGCAGACTCTGCGGCACCGGCGGGAATTCGCCGGATCACGGCACCTCGTTCCGCCATCCGCATCGCGGAGCTCGCGACGAGCTGCTCTCGCTCCGAATGCAGGAACACGACCTCGATGAAGCGCTCCTTGAGCACGGCACGCAGTCGCCACGCGTCGCGGCTCACCGAGTCGGTGATCGGCAACGGCACGACGTCCAGGCCCTGACTCGCGAATGCCTGCTCGGCCGTGGAGTCAGCTCGGCAGACGACCGTGACGGTGGCGCCCTTGGCAGTAAGACCCTGCGCCGCGACGGCGAAGGCGCGCGAGCATCCTGACCACTCCCGGGCCGTATGGTAGAAGAGGAGACGCATGTCAGCGGGCTCCGGACGCGACGACGGACGTCACGGATGGTTCGTCCTCGCGGCGCATCTGCGCCGCGTGGAGCCGGTGATAGGTGCCGCGCTGTGCGAGCAGCTCGGGATGCGTTCCGCGCTCGACGATCTCGCCGCGGTCGAGGACGAGAATCTGGTCTGCGTGCACGACGGTAGAGAGACGGTGAGCGATGACGAACACGGTGCGACCCGCCAGGAGGCGGTCGATCGCCTCTTGCACGAGTCGTTCCGATTCCGTGTCGAGGGCCGACGTGGCTTCATCGAGAATGAGGATGGGCGGATCGGTGAGCAGTGCACGGGCGATGGCGAGGCGCTGGCGCTGCCCCCCGGACAACCGGGTCCCTCGTTCTCCCAGCACCGTATCGTAGCCCTGCGGCAGCTCTTCAATGAACGCGTGCGCGTTGGCCGCGCTGGCGGCGCTCCGGACCTGGGCATCGGAGTACGTTGCCGCGTTTCCGTACGCGATGTTGTTGCGCACGGTGTCGTTGAACAGCACGGTGTCCTGACTGACGATGCCGGTGAGTCCGCGCAGCGAGGACAGGCTGATCGTCCGCGTGTCGACGCCGTCCAGCAGGATGGCGCCGTGCGTCGGCTCGTAGAAGCGCGGTATGAGGTCGACGAGCGTGCTCTTGCCCGCGCCGCTCGCGCCGACCAGCGCCACGACGTCGCCGCGCTTCGCGCGAAATGTCACGTCGCGCAGCACAGGCTCGCCATCGTAGGCGAACGACACGCCCTGAAACGCAAGCTCGTCGCGCAACTCGGAGACGACAGCGGTCCCATGATCGAGCTGCGGTTCGGTCGGCAGGTCGAGCACCTCGAACAGCCGCTCGGCCGAGGCGAACGACTGTTGGGCCGTGGTGGGCGCCTGCGAGAGCTGCTTGAGCGGCGGCAGCAGGCGCATCACCATGATCATGAACGTCATGAGCGTCGCGCTGTCCATCGATCCCGCGCCCGAGAGGACCTCACGCGCACCGATCCACAGGATCAGCATCGCCACCGACGTGCCGATCATCTCGGTCATCGGTTGCGAGAGGGACGCCACTCGCGTGATGCGCACCATCCCTGACGAGTAGCGGAGGCTGGCGTCGGCGAACCGCCGATCTTCGTACGGCTCGCCGCGAAACGACTTCACGAGACGCACGCCGCTCACGACTTCCTGCAGCACGCTCGTGATTTCGCCATAGTCGCCGCGCAGGCGCCGATGACCGGCGCGCAGCTTCCGTAGCACCGGCTGCAGGGACAGCGTGAGCAGCGGAGCGATGACGAGGGCGACGAACGTCAGCCGCACGGAGTAGTTCAGCAGAATGATGATCGTACCGATGATCTGCGCGAGGTTCTGGAGCGTCCGCGTCACGAGCTCCGTCACGAGCAGCCTGGTCTGCTCGGTATCGGAGAGCACGCGCGAGATGATCTGACCGGTTTTCGTGCGCTGGAAATAGCCGAGCGGAAGGCGCTGGAGATGCTGGAAGACCCCGTCACGCAGGTCGCGCGTGACGTATTCCTGGAGTGCGGCGCCGAGTTGCCCGCCCAGCCAGACGAAGACGTTCTTGAGCGCGACGATGGCGATGATGGCCACCATCATCACCTCGACGGACCCGAGGCGGTCGGCCGGGTCGAGGAAAGCGCCGACGAGCGACTGCTGCAGCCGCGTGATCCACGTGGGCGACGTGCTCGGGATGAGCTGCGCCTCACCGAAGAGGGCGTTCAGGAACGGCACGAGCAGCGTGAACGAGAACACGTCGAGCGCGGCGGCCACCACACTGCACGCGATCGTGCCGGCCATCCGCCACGAGTGCGGCCGCAGGTAGTGGAGCAGTCGACGGTACACGCGCTACCGGCGGGGGGTGAGGAGCGAGACCGGGAGGATGCACTCCTCCGGCGTCACGCCGCCATGCAGAAACGAGCCACGGTAGCGGCTCTGGTACTCGCGCAACTTGGTCGGGTAGACGAAGAACGTATCGCCGGTTGCGAGCAACGTGTTCGCGCCAGCGCCGCGCCGCGGCAGCTTGAGCGTCTCCTCATTCCTGAACAGCAGCGCATAGTCCGGATTCTCGGCGCGCAGGTCCTCGCCGAACTTGTAGCGCAGGTTCGGGGTCGCATCGCGGCGCGCGAACACCGTGGCCGGCGTGTGGCAGTGGATCGAGCCGTGGTCGCTCGTGATCAGCACTTTCACCTTGCGGCGCGCCGCCTCCTGCAGCACGCTGAACAGCGCGGATCGCTTGAACCACTGGAGCGTGAGTTCTCGGAGCGCGATCTCGTCGCGCGCCACTTCGTACAGGATCGCGGATTCCGAGCGGCCGTGCGTGAGCAGGTCGACGAAGTTGAACACGAACGCGCTGATGCCATCGGGCGCGATGGCGTTCGCGAGTCGGCGCTCCAGCTCGTCCGCGTCATGCGACGACGAGATCTTGTCGTACTTCACCGGCGCCTTGTGTCCGATCTCGAGCAGCTGCGCCTCGAGGAGATCCCGTTCGTGGGCATTGAGCGTTTCGTCCTCGCGCTCGCCCCACCAGTCCGGAAATCTCGCGGCGATCTCGTTCGGAAAGAGGCCGCTGAAGAGCGCGTTGCGCGCGTACGGCGTCGCCGTGGGCAGCACGCCGAAGTAGTGCGTCGTCTCGATGTCGAAGAGCGGGGCGATCACCGGCTCGATGACCTTCCACTGATCCAACCGCAGGCAGTCGATCACGATGAAGACGGCCGCCCGGTCCTGGCGCACGACGGGCATGAGAAACTCGCCGACGATGTCGATCGAGAGGGGGGGCCGATCGCCCTCGAGGTCGGCCAGCCAGGCGGGATACGCGCTCGCCATGTACGCCGCGAAGTCGCGGCGGAGCTCGGGAAAGAGCCCTCGTAGCGAATCGTGCAGGCCCATCTCGTTCGCGCTCGTGAGGTCGAGATCCCACTGGACGAGCTCGAGATAACGGTCGATCCACCCGCGCCAGTCCAGGTCGCGAGGCGATTCGGACTGCATGGCGCGGAAGCGGTCCACGAAGGCTCGCGCCACCGCCTGCTGTCGAATGCGCGGTCCGTCCAGCAGGCGCGCGACCATGGCGTACACCTGCCTCGGCGTCACCGGTTTCACCAGGTAGCCCCCGATGTCGCGGCCGAGTGCCTCGGTGAGGGTACCGTCCTCCTCGCTCTTGGTGACCATCACGACTTGCAACGCGGGCGCGATGTCGCGCAATTCGCGGAGGGCTTCGAGCCCGCGGGTTCCGGGCATCTGTTCGTCGAGGAGGACCAGATCGAACGGACGTCTCCGAACCATCTCGGCGGCATCGTCGGCGTTGGTTGCGGTCTCGACCTCGAACCCCTTGTCCCGCAAGAAGATGCGATGGGGTTCGAGCAGTTCTGCCTCGTCGTCGACCCAGAGGACGGCCTTGGCCTGGTGCGGCATCACGTAAACGTAGCACCGGTTCCCGGGCGGAGCGTAGCAGCGACAGACGGGTGCGCTGGGGCGCGCGGAGCTTCAACCACACTGTCCGCCTGCCACACCATGCGCCACCTTTGCTCCGTGCCTCACTCGCTTCCGCCGTACGCGCTGTCAGCGCCAGCGTTCCCGTTTCCGCACCTCGCCAGCCTGGCCGGCCGCGCGCCGATCGGCGGCGCGCGGGAGGTGGCGCTCGCCTGCTTCGTGGCCGCGCGACTCGCCGCGGACTGCATGGGCGAGCCGGTCGAATCCGACGGACTCGCGCGATCGGCGCGAGCGGTAGGCGCCAAGGGATGGCTGGGGACACTCGCCATGCCGGCGGTCATCCGCGGGCCGCTCCTTCGATGTCTGGAATCCTCAGCGGACAGTTCACCCGGTGCGGTCGGGCGAGCGCTCTCCGAGCTGGCGCTGGCGGGGGCCGCCTTTCTGGACGCGGGCTCGGTCACGGAACTGGAGTCGCTGGCGACCATTCTGCGAAGCTAGGTCGCAACCCGGCACAATTTTCCTTGCCCCGCTCGTTCGACGGGCCGTATCTTTCGTGAATGCCGCGCGGCGCCGACATCTCCCCCCTGTCGCTCCTCCTGGGCCGCGTCGATGCCGTAGCCGATGGGGCTCCGTCCGCCGATAGCGTTCCGTCGGGCTTTTCGAGCCTCGATAAACTGCTCGGCGGCGGCTTCCGCCGGGGCGATCTCGTCGTTCTGGGTGGCGACGTGGGCAGCGGAAAGAGCGCCCTGGCCCTCGCGGTGGCGCTGCGGGTGGCGCAGCTCGGTCGTTGCACCCTGTTCTATTCGGGCGAAATGATGGTGGAGCGCGTGCTCGAGCGCGCGTTGGCGATCGAGGGTCGGGCCCGGATCGACGATCTGCGGCGCGGCACGCTCGACGAGACCACGCGATCAGGAGTGGGTGCCGCGGCGATTCGGCTTCGTGACGTCCTTCCGCTCATCGAGCGCGTGCCGATCGGCGGTGTCGGCGCGATCGGGGAGGAGGTGCGCGCGGTGCGCGCGGTCGAGTTGATCGTCATCGATGGGTTGGAGGCGCTGCTCCCCGGTTCCCGGACCGGCGTGGAGGAGGAGGGCGTGGCCGTGCGCGCGCTCAAGCAGCTCGCCCTGGATGCCAAGGTCGCCATACTACTCACGGCTCCGCTTCCACACCTGGGCCAGCGCGACGACCGCCGGCCCCTGCTCGACGATTTCGGCGCGCTCGGCGCCGTGAAGGAGCGCGCGGACGTCGTGCTGGCGCTCTTTCGGGAAGGGATGTACGACAGCGCGCGCGGCATCGAAGGAGCGACCGAGTTGCTCGTTCGCAAGAATCGCAACGGCGGTACCGGCTACGTGGACCTGTATTTCTACGCGCAGTGGATGCGGTTCGAGGACATGCTCGACCCTGACCGATAGGAGGCTGCATGCGCGCATGGAACCCAGTCTGTTCGGTCACACTGATCGCGATCCTGGGCGCCTGCGCCACCAGCGGCGCCCTTCGCGCTCCGACGCCCGAGTCGCTCGACCGGCTGGAGCGCCAGCCGCGCGCGACGCCGGCCTCGGCGTCGATCAACCGCGCGCTGGGCATCGCCTACTTCCAGCGGGGACGGCATGCCGACGCGCGCACGACGCTGGAAACGGCCACTCGCCTGCAGCCGAAGGACGGCACGACCCTGCTGTACCTGGGGCTGACGGCGGAAGCGCAGGACGATCTGCCCGCGGCGCGGTCTGCGTATGCGTCCTATCTCCAGTTCGGCCGCACGAGCCGAGTTCGCGGACAGCTTCAGGGGAGACTCGCGTCGCTCGCGCGCAAGGAGCTGGCGCTCGCCGCCAAGGTCGCGGTGCGTCAGGAGTCGGCCATCGGCACCGTCGCCGGATCACCGCGCACCATCGCGGTGCTTCCTCTGCGATTCAGCGGCAGCGACAGCTCGCTGCGCCCGCTGGAACGCGGGTTTGCGGAACTGCTCACCACCGACCTCGCGCGATCCGCGCAACTCACGCTCGTGGAGCGCGGACGACTTCAGGCATTGCTCGACGAGCTGAAGCTCCAGGCGACGGGCGCGAGCGACGAATCGACGAACGTGCGTGCGGGACAGCTCCTGCGCGCTGGACGACTCGTTCAGGGCTCGCTGCTCCAGCTTCCCGGCTCGCAATTGCGCGTGGACGCGGCCGTGGTGAACGTGCCCACCACCCTGATCCAGGGAACGGCACAGGGCGCCGGACCGCTCGATCAGCTGTTCGACCTGGAGAAGCGGCTCGCGCTCGACCTGCTGCGCGAGCTGGGCGTCACGCTCACGGTGGCCGAGCGCAACGCGATCGAGCAGCGGCCGACGCGGTCGCTGGCGGCGTTCGCCGCCTACAGCCGCGGCCTCGTCGCCGAGGACGACGGGCGATACGACGATGCGGGCCGCTACTACGATGACGCGGTGCGCATGGACCCGGGCTTCGGGGCAGCGCGACAGCGGAGCACGGAGGTCCGGGCGGTGTCCGCAGGTTCGGCCGTGACGACCGAATCGATTCAGGCGAGTCTCGCTGGAACGGCGGAGGGTGCCGTCGTGGCGGCGGCGGCGGGCGGAAACGCAGCGACATCGGATGGCGGCGCGCTCGGCAGCACGCTGCGGCTCGCCACGGATGGCGTGAACGGATCCACCGCGCAGGGCGCCACGTCGGGCGCGACGGGCTCGTCGGTCGTGCCGCCCACCCCCGTCGTCGATGCCGTGTCGGCCGGCACGGGCACCGATCGTCCGTCGACGACCGGGGTGATCACCTTCGTACTGCCGCGACCCAAGCTTCCGTGAAGCGCAGCCCGCGCCTCACGCTCGTGCTGGGACTCGTGCTGCTGAGTGGCGCGCTCGTTTCCCCGTCAATGGCGGCTCAATCGATCGCCGACGGAGACGTGCGCGCTGCTCCGCAGTTCCTGCAGTATCACCTCGCTGCACCCTCCGCCACGACGATCGCGCAGTTTGCCCTTCCGGTCTTCGTGCTGATTCCGGCCGGAGATCGGTTCACGTTCGATATCGGGACGTCGTACGCACGCTCGCGCGTGACGTCGGGAGCCCGGACGAGCGAGATCAGCGGGCTCACGGACACGCAGGTGCGCGGCACCCTCACGCTCGGCAGCGACTTCCTCGTGATCACCGCGGGCGTCAACCTGCCTACGGGCACCTCGGCAGTGACGCTCGACCAGTTCGAGGCCGCCGGTTTGATCGGCAACGATTTTCTCGCATTTCCCATTTCCAACATGGGTACGGGCTTCGCATTCACGGGCGGTCTCGCACTCGCACGACCAGTCGGCCAGTGGAATGTGGGACTCGGCGGCGCCGTGCGACGATCTGCGTCATTCGAGCCGTTCGACATTCCGGACCAGACGCTGCGCTTTCAGCCCGGGACCGAGTATCGCGTGCGGCTCGGCGTGGATCGCACGGTAGGCGCGGGACGCGCCGCGCTCGGACTCACGTACTCGGCCTTCGGAAAGGACGACGCGGGCGGATCCGTGTACAGCACGGGCGATCGCGTGATCGCACAGGGCGCGTATACGGTGCAGCTCACGGGGCGAGCAATCACCGTGGCGGCGTACAACGTGTATCGAGGGCGAGGAAGCTATGCATCGGGTGCGCCGGCGGGTCGGGAGAACATCGTCAACGGTTTCGCGTCGGTCGCGCTGAATCCCGGTGGTGCGTTACTGGAGCCGAGTGTCGAGGTGCGTCACCGCCTGCAGAATGTGCCGGCCTCCAGCTCCGGCGCCGGCATGGCATCCGCCACCGCGTCGCGCTCGAGCGTGCTCGCGACGCTTGGACTGCGCACTCGCGTGACGATCGGCGGTGCGCGACTGTTCCCGGGCATCGGGTACACGCGCGGCGCGCTGGAGTCGGACGACCGCTCGGGCGCTGCGGCGCGGACGCGGTTGACGGGGTTCCGCGCCCAAGTGGCGCTCCGACTCGGGCAGTAGGGTGAGCTGAAAGTATATTGCGGCACTCTGGTTCATCGACGACGATCGACATTCCCAGCGACGAGCTCCGCATGGCCGGCCACAGCAAATGGAAGAACATCAAGCACTACAAGGCGGCAACCGACGCCAAGCGTGGTGTGCTCTTCACGAAGTTGATTCGAGAGATCATGATGGCCGCCAAGCTCGGCGGCGGCGATCCATCGGCGAACGCGCGGCTGCGCCTGGCGATCGACGCAGGCCGCTCGAAGTCGCTGCCCAAGGACAACATCGAGCGCGCGATCAAGAAGGGCACGGGTGACCTGGCGGGTGATGCGATCCAGGAAGTGACCTACGAGGGTTACGGACCGGGCGGCGTCGCGCTGATCATCGACGCGATGACCGACAACCCGACGCGGACGGTGGCCGACGTGCGGCACAAGATGTCGCGTGCCGGCGGAAATCTCGGGACGCCCAACTCCGTGGCCTTCATGTTCGAGAAGAAGGGCCAGCTCACGATCGATGTGGCCGATCATGGCGACGAGGACGCCACGCTCGAGGCGGCCCTCGACGCAGGTGCGGAGGATTTCCGGCGCGAGGACGACGTGTACCTCGTGACGACCGACCCGGCGTCGTTCCACGCAGTGAAATCGGCGCTCGAGGCGAAGGGCATCGTGCCCTCCGAGGCAGAGATCGCGATGGTACCGAGGACGACCGTGCCGGTGAGCGGCCGGGAGAACATCGAGGCGCTGCTCAAGCTCATCGACGCGCTCGAGGAGCTGGACGATGTGCAGAAGGTGTGGGCCAATTTCGACATCGACGACGCCGAGCTGGCGGACCTCTAGACCTTTATCCAGGCGGCGCACCTGCTCGTACTCGGCATTGACCCGGGCACGGCGAACACGGGCTACGGCGTCGTCCGTGGCGGCGGCGCCAGTACGCCCGTGCTCGTGGAGTGCGGCGTCATCCGCACGCGTGCCCGGGATCCCCTGGCGACGCGTCTGCTGGAAATTCATGAAGGCATCGTCGAACTGATCGAACGCCACAGGCCGGACGCGCTCTCGGTGGAAGACGTCTTCTACGCGCGCAACGTGCGAACGACCGTCGTGCTGGGGCACGCACGCGGAGTCGTGCTCCTGGCGGCGGCCCAGCACGGGCTCGACGTGAACGAGTACGCGCCGGCCGAGATCAAGAAGGCGGTGGTGGGGACGGGTGGCGCGACGAAGGAGCAGGTGCAGTTCATGATCACGAAGCTGCTGCGCTTGAAGAGCGCGCCGCAGCCGTCCGACGCGGCCGACGGCGTGGCAGCCGCACTGGCATGCCTGATGAGCGCGACGCTCCCGCGCATCGACGGCGGAGGCCGCGTGCGCGAGCCGTCACGCCCGGCCAGCGCCGCGTCTCCGTTCACCATTCCGCCGAGCACCACGCGCCCATGATCGTCCAGGTTTCCGGCCAGTTGCTGACGAAGGAGCTCGACCGCGTCGAAATCCTCACCGACGGTGGAGTGGCGTACGAGCTCGCCTGTCCGCTCAACGTGTACGAAACGCTGCCGAAGACGGGAGACCGCTGCATGCTGCACACGTACCTGGTGGTGAAGGAGGACGGCTGGCAGCTGTTCGGCTTTGTCACCGTGTACGAGCGGCGCGTGTTTCAGAAAGTGCTTGGTGCGAAGGGAGTGGGCCCCGCGCTCGCGCTGGGGCTGTTGTCGTCGCTCACGGCGGACCGCCTCGTTCGCGCCATTCGCGAAAAGGACGTGGCGACGTTGCAATCCGTGCCGCGCGTGGGCCGCAAGAAGGCGGAGCAGCTCATCCTCGATCTCGCTGACAAGCTGGACCAGCTGCAGGCGTCCGGCACAGTCGCAGGCGTCGGACGAGCGGGCGCGCCCGGAACCGACGATGCGATCCGGGCGCTCGTGTCGCTCGGGTATTCCACCGTTGACGCGGAGAAGGCGGTGCGCGGCGCGATCGACGGCGGCGCGAAGGGAATGTCGGCGCCGGAGCTGATTCGCTCAGCTCTGGCGCGGATAGCGGGAAGATGACCTTCCGGGACGGCTCCGTGACGGCTGTTCGGGGTCATTCATTCTAGTACTTCGTACTTGGTCCCAAGTACAAAGTACCAAGTACCGTTTTTTCGATCTCCTTCCCACGGACCTAGCCGTCAGTCGTCCGTAGTATCAGGTTCGGTCTACACCCTCAGCCGTCACCGCATGCTCGCCGCTCGCCGCACGCACAGCTTCACGGAATCGGTCATCCGCGAGATGACCCGCATCGCGAACCAGCACGAAGCGGTGAACCTCGCGCAGGGGTTCCCCGACTTTCCGATGCCCGAGCCGATGAAGGAGGCGGCCTGCGCCGCCATTCACGGCAACATCAACCAGTACGCGGTCACCTGGGGAAGCTCGGCCCTTCGCATCGCGATTGCCGAGAAGTACCGACGATGGTACGGCATGGAGGTCGATCATGACCGCGAGGTCACGGTGACCTGCGGTGCGACGGAGGCGATGGCGGCCGTGTTCCTTGCGCTGATCGACCCGGGCGACGAAGTGATCGTGCTGGAGCCCTACTACGAGAACTACGGACCCGACGCCATCCTCGCCGGCGCGATCCCGACCTTCGTCCCGCTCGAGCGGCCGCACTGGACCCTCGATCTCGACCGCCTGAAGAAGGCGTTCACCAAGCGGACGAAGGCGATCATCCTCAACACGCCGCACAATCCGACCGGCCGCGTGTTCACCCGCGCCGAGATGACGGCGATTGCCGAGTTGTGCGTGAAGCACGACGTCTGGGTCATCACTGACGAGATCTACGAGCACATTCGATACGCCGGAGAGCATCACGTCATGGCGACGTGGCCCGAGATGCGGCGGCGCACGATCACGATCTCCGGCCTCTCGAAGACGTTCAGCTGCACCGGATGGCGGCTCGGATACGCCATCGCACCGGAAGCGCAGACCGCGGCGATTCGGAAGGTGCACGACTTCCTGACGGTGGGCGCGCCGGCGCCTCTCCAGGCCGCGGGCGCGGTCGGGATGCACTTCGATCCCGACTACTACAACCATCTCGCACTCGACTATCGCTCACGCCGTACCGTGCTCTGCGACGCGCTCACCGACGCGGGCTTCACTTTCACGCACCCCGAAGGCGCGTACTACGTGCTCGCCGACTTTTCGGGACTGAGCGACATGGACGACACGACGTTCGCGCGATGGATGTGCGAGGAAGTCGGTGTGGCCTCGGTGCCCGGCTCGAGCTTCTATCACGACAAGTCGCTGGGCCGGACGATGGTGCGCTTCGCGTTCTGCAAGAAATACGAAACGCTGAAGCGCGCGGCGGATCGGCTGGCGACTGTACGGGCGGCCGTCTAGCGACCTGGCGATCACTCCAGCGCCGACGACCGATGCGGTCAGCGCACGTCTCGGTTGTGGCCGTCGCCATCGCGCTCGCGTCGGGATGCTCGATCGCTCCGGGGCCGCCCGCCGGCGTCGCGGCCGGCTCGCGTCCGTACGTCGTGCTGATTTCGTTCGACGGATTCCGGCACGACTACCTGGCCCGGTATAGACCCGCCGCGTTCGAGGCTGTCGCCACGCGCGGCGTGCGTGCGGCGGCGCTCATCCCGTCCTTTCCATCGAAGACATTTCCCAACCACTACACGATCGCGACCGGCCTCTATCCCGGGCATCACGGCATCGCCGCGAACGCGTTCCACGATCCGGTGCGACGAGCCTGGTACCGCGTGGGCGATTCGCTCGCCGTGCGCGACGCGAGCTGGTACGGAGGCGAACCGATCTGGGCGACCGCAGAGCGCAATGGCGTGCGCAGCGCCGCGTACTTCTGGCCCGGCTCCGAAGCGGCGATCGGCGGAGTGCGGCCCAGTCGGGTCGTGCCGTACGACGGGGCGGTACCGAACGCGCGTCGCGTGGACGCCGTGGCCGGTTGGCTTCGGCTGCCAGCGGTTGTGCGACCGCACCTCGTGCTGCTCTACTTTTCCGACGTCGACGACACCACGCATCGACATGGGCCGGACGCACCGAATACGGGGAGCGCCGTCGCGTCGGTGGACCGGGCACTCCAGCGCCTGCTGGACAGCATCGCGGTCTCGCCGCTGGCGGACAGTGTGCATGTCGTGCTCGTGTCGGATCATGGCATGACCGAGACGCCCGCGACGCAGGTCATCGTGGTGTCCGACCTGCTGCGGCGAGCGGGCGTGGACACCACCGGCGTCCTGTTCGGCGACAACGGTCCGGCGATGTCGCTCTGGTTCGGTGGCGACTCCGCGCGCATGCACCGAGCGCGACGCGCGCTCGCCACGACGCACGCGGCGACGTATCTCCGCCGAGACGCGCCGGCACGCTGGCAACTCCGGGACAATCCCCGGATGGGTGACCTGCTCGTCGTCGGCGAGCTGGGCTACACGCTGAAGCGGAACGGGACGGACCGGGATCCGTCAGCCGGCTCACACGGGTATGATCCGGCGCTTCCCGACATGCAGGGCATCTTCCTCGCTGCGGGCCCGGGCATTCGCCGTGGATCACGCGTTCCCGCGGTCGAGAACGTGCAGATCTACCCGTTCCTGGCGGCGCTGCTGCGACTGGACCGGCTCCCGGCGGTGGACGGCGCGCTCGGAGTGCTGAAGTCCGCTCTCAGGTAGGCCGCTGCGCTACAGGCGACCCGGGTCGGCGGCGCCTGTACGCAGATAGGACTCCAGCGCGCGCGCGTGCGTGTCCAGCCGGTCGGCGAGCGCGCGTCGTTGCGCGGCGTCGTCCGCATCCACGGTGCCGTCGATCGCATGCCGGATCGCCTGCGCCGCGCGCAACATGTCCGCCACGGTCGCCGGCGTGATCTTTCGCGGATCGGACGCGGAGAGCAGGTTGTTGGCGCGCGTGATCATCTCGGGCAGGTGTCGCGGATCGATCACCGTGCGCGATGACAACGGCGTCGCGCGCCCAGAGTCTTCGCCTGTGCGATCATCTGCTCCTCGATCGTCGGCGCCCGCGAGCGATGCGGACGCGGCGGAGGAATTCATGGACGCATCAGATTCCGGCGCACCGTCCAGCACCGGCTCCCCGTGCTCGTCGAACACATGCACGTCCCCAGTCCCCCGACCCCACAGCTTCTTCGCCGCATCCGAAAACTGCCAGAGGGATGGCGTCGTGCGGGAATACACAGCCGAGGAGAGTGCGCGCCCGTCGGCCGTGCGCACGACGAAGCGCCTGTAACCGAGTCCCCGCAGATCCTGATGGACCTTCGGCTTGAACTCGAGTACTTCACTCGTGCCATTGCTGTGAATCGCGACGCAACGGTTCATGCAGTCTCGGTCGGCGAATTGTGAATGAGATCGGTCGTGCGCGGGCGCGGGACGCTGTCGGCTGGAAGTATGCGGCGGCGGGCAGGGTGCGCTCAACCCGGGTGTTCGTGGAATTCGGTATATCTTCGGTGTATATTCCGCTCGTTCAGGTGACCGGGTCTCGAGACGCTGGGAGAGTGTAACGCAATGTCGCGCGCGGAAATCACCACACCAGAAGTGCTCTCCGAGGAGTCGGTCGTGGAGCTGTCGCTGCGGCCGCAGCGGCTCGAGGAGTTCATCGGGCAGCAGAAGGTGAAGGACAATCTGCAGCTCGCCATCGACGCGGCACTGGCACGGGGCGAACCGCTCGACCATGCAATCTTCTACGGGCCGCCCGGGCTGGGCAAGACGACACTTGCCGAGCTCATTGCGCGCGAGCTGCGGGTCAATATCCGCACGACATCCGGCCCCGCGCTCGAAAAGCCGGGCGACCTCGTGGGCACGCTGACGAACCTGCGATCGGGCGACATCCTGTTCATCGACGAGATCCATCGGCTTCGGCCCGTGATCGAGGAGTTCCTCTATCCCGCGATGGAAGATTACAAGATCGACATCCGGCTGAGCGAAGGGCCCAAGGCGCAGACGATCACGATGCCGATCGAGCGATTCACGCTCATCGGCGCGACGACTCGCTTCGGCATGCTCACGCCCCCGATGCGCGCACGATTCGGGATCGAGCAGCGGCTCAACTACTACTCGCCGGAGGATCTCGAGCTCATCGTGCGACGCACGGGCGAGGTACTGAAGGTGGTGATCGAGGCGGCGGGGGCGAAGGAGATCGCGCGCCGATCGCGCGGCACGCCGCGCGTGGCAAATCGGCTGTTGCGCCGCGTGCGCGACTACGCGCAGGTTCGCGCCGACGGCGTGATCACGGAAGACGTCGCGCGGGCGGCGCTGGCCATGCTGGACGTGGACCAGTTCGGACTCGACGACATGGACGGGCGCATTCTCCGCGCGATCATCGAGAAGTTCGACGGCGGCCCTGTCGGCGTCGCTACCATCAGCGCCGCCCTCGGCGAGGATGCGAGCACGCTGGAAGAGGTGTACGAGCCCTTCCTCGTGCAGCAGGGATTTCTGCAGCGCACGCCGCGAGGGCGTGTGGCGACGCCAATGGCGTATCGCCACTTCGGCTACGCGCCGCCGGCCGTCTCCGCCGAGCAGGTGGCGTTGTTCTGAGTGCTGCGGTCGGGAGTTTTGCACTGCCGAGCTGACAGCTTGGTGTTGTCTGCTGACAGAACTGGTTGTTGCTCCTGATCACTTGCAGACCTGCGCCGGAGGGCGGCATCGTGACGAACGGCGGCAGTTCCGTGGCCGCATGTCCGCAGTACTCAGTTCTCAGGCTGATAGCTTGGAGCTGTCAGCTCGGCCGTGGATTGAAACTCACACGCTGTGCACCTCCATGCTCGGGGAGCCGTGAGCTACGGGATGTTAAACTGAGCGATGCACGGCCTTCTCACTACTGACTACGAGTTCGAGCTGCCGCCGGAGCTGATCGCGCAAGCTCCGCTTCCGCGACGTGACGCCAGCCGGCTCATGGTGCTGGACCGGTCGTCGGGCACGATCGAGCACCGCAGCTTCACCGACCTTCCCGCGCTCGCCAGGCCCGGCGATCTCCTCGTCGTGAATAGATCCCGCGTCGTCCGTGCGCGCCTGCTCGGCACTCGTGCGGTTTCCGGCGCGCCGGCCGAGGTGTTCCTGTTGCAGTCGCTGGGCGACGGCCGGTACGAAGCCATGGTCTCGCCGGGCGCGAAGCTCAAGCCCGGTCGCGTGGTGACCTTCGCCGCCGACTTTCGGGCTGAGATCGTCGCGCTGACCGAGCGGCGAACACGCATCGTGCAGCTGCACGCCGACCCTCCGTTCACGGACGTCGAGCAGGCGATCGACGCGCACGGTCACGTGCCCCTGCCCCCGTACATCACACGCGGTGACGATGCGAGCGACACCGAACGCTACCAGACGGTGTACGCACGGGAGCCCGGTTCGGTCGCGGCACCGACCGCGGGACTCCACTTCACCGCGGAGCTGCTCGAGGCGCTGCTTTTCCGCGGCGTTCGTCGTGCCGAGGTGGTGCTCCATGTGGGCGCAGGGACGTTCAAGCCGGTGGATGCGGACGACCCTGCAGCGCACGTGATGCACGAGGAGCGGTACTCGATTCCGGTCGACACGGCGGCCGCGGTGGCCGAGACGAGAGCGGCTGCCGGGCGGGTCTGGGCCGTGGGGACGACGAGCGTGCGCGCGCTCGAGAGTGCAGCGCGACCGGGTCGCACCGTGCAGGACGGCGCGGGCGAGACGCGTATCTTCCTCCGACCGCCCGCGCGACCGCAGATCGTCGATGCGCTCGTGACGAACTTTCACCTGCCGCGCTCCACGCTGATCATGCTCGTCGCCTCGTTCGCCGGATACGACCTCACCATGCGCGCCTACCGCGAGGCGGTTGCCGAGCGGTATCGCTTCTATTCGTATGGCGATGCGATGGCGATCACATGAGCTTCGCGTTCACGGTGGACGCGACGGTCGGAGCGGCACGTGCCGGCCGATTCGTCACGCCGCACGGCGTGGTTCACTCGCCCGCCTTCATGGCGGTGGGCACGCTGGCTGCGGTGAAGGCACTCGACCCCGCGGAGCTGCGGGTGATGGATGCGCAGATGATTCTCGCCAACGCCTATCACCTGCACCTGCGACCGGGGGACGAACTGATCCGCGAGCTGGGCGGACTGCACGAGTTCATGCAGTGGGACGGCCCCATCCTCACGGATTCAGGCGGCTTCCAGGTGTTCTCGCTGGAAGGCCTGCGCACGATCACCGAGGATGGCGTGGATTTCCGCAGCCACATCGACGGGTCGAGCCGGCGCTTCACTCCGGAGAGCGTGATGCGTATCGAGCGGAATCTCGGTGCCGACGTCGTGATGCAGTTCGACCACGTGATCCCGGGACAGAGTGACGCGACGGTCGCGCGCGACGCGAGCGAGCGAAGCCTCAGGTGGCTGGCGCGTTGCGCCACGGCGTTCGCGGCGTTGAACGCCGACGATCCCATATCGGGCCGCGCGGTGCAGGCGCTGTTCCCGATCGTGCAGGGTGGCGTGCACGCCGAGCTGCGTGCCGAGGCGGCGCGCTCGATTCGCGGCATGGGCGACTGGACTGGATTCGGGATCGGAGGGCTGTCGGTGGGCGAGCCGAAGCCCGAGATGTACCGGATACTCGAGGCGCTGCACGATGAGTTGCCGGAGGACCGCCCTCGCTACCTGATGGGCGTCGGCTTCCCGGAGGATCTCCTGGAAGGCGTGCGCCGCGGGGTGGACCTGTTCGACTGCGTTGCCCCGACGCGGATGGGACGCAACGGCACCGTGTTCACCGCAGATGGCCGGTTGAACATCAAGCGTGCGGAATTCCGCGCGGACCGTCGGCCGCTGGACGACGAGTGCGTCTGCTCCGCGTGCACGCGGTTTTCGCGCGCGTACCTCCGCCACCTCTTCCTCGCCGACGAGATTCTCGGGCTGCGCCTCCTCTCGCTGCACAATGTACATTTCCTCGTGGCGCTCATGCAGCGCGCGCGCGTCGCGTTGCTCGACGGCACCTTCCACGGCTGGAGCGAAGCCTGGCTTCAGCGCTACCACTCCCGCACCGTTCCGGTCTCCGCATGATCCATCAGGGATTTTCCGCTGCGCTCCTGGCGCTCCAGTTCGGCGGTGGCGCCGGCAGTCTCGCGCCATTTCTGCTTCAGATCGTCGCCATCTTCGGCATCTTCTACTTCCTCATCATTCGCCCGCAGCAGGCGCAGAAGAAGAAGCACGAGGAGGCACTGCGCAACATCAAGCGCGGGGATCGCGTCGTGACGTTCGGTGGCATCATCGGTGAGGTCATTCACGTCAAGGATTCCGCCGAGGGAGCCACGACCCGCGGAATGGAGGACGAGGTGACGATCAAGTCGGCCGAATCGCGACTCGTCGTCGAGCGCGGCCGCATCGCGCGCATCGTCGGTGTCAGCACCGCAGCGGCACCCGCCAAGGCCTGAGCCGCACGCCCGTGAGCATCCTCGACATCCGCGTGCTCGGCGACCCCATCCTCCGCCAGGCGTCCATTCCGGTCACTGGTGTGTCGGACGAGTTGCGCCGGTTGATCGCGGACATGTTCGACACGATGCATCATGCGCGTGGCATCGGGCTCGCCGCACCGCAGGTGGGTCGCACCGAGCGACTCGCGATCGTCGAGGTGGATGACGTGCGTCTCGTGTTGATCAACCCCGAGATCGTGCGGCAGGAGGGACGGGCGAAGGGCGAAGAAGGATGCCTCTCGATCCCCGACATTTATGCCGACGTCGAGCGACCCAGGTCGGTGGTCGTTCGCGCGCGTGACGAACGATTCGAGGTCTACGACGTGGAGGCGACCGACCTGGTCGCGCGCTGCATCCAGCACGAGATCGACCACCTCGACGGGAAACTGTTCGTCGACTACCTCAGTGTGCTGAAGCGGACCGCAGCGCTGGCGAAGTGGAAGCTCGAACAGGGCAAGTATCCCGGCCATATTCGCCGTGTGTCGCTCGAGACGCCCGAGGAGCTCAGCGAGCACGAGCATCTGGACGAGGAGCTGTAGGTGCGCGTCCTGTTCTGGGGCACACCGGATTTTGCCACGGCGGCGCTCCGGGCATTGCTCGGTGAGGGCTTTGACGTCGTGGGCGTCGTGACGCAGCCCGACAAGGCCGTCGGCCGGTCGCGATCGACGCTCGAGCCGTCCCCCGTGAAGACGGTCGCACTCGCCGAGGGACTGCCGGTACTTCAGCCCGACGCGCCTCGCGGCGATGCGTTCATGGCCCAGGTTTCCGCGCTCACGCCGGACGTCAGTGTCGTCGTGGCGTACGGCCACATCATGCCTCGCGCCGTCATCGATCTGCCCACGCGTGGCACGCTCAACATTCATGCGTCCCTGCTCCCCGCACTGCGCGGTGCGGCACCGATCCAGGCGGCGATTCGCGACGGACTGGGCGAGACGGGAGTGACGATCATGCAGATGGTGCCGAAGCTCGATGCGGGACCGGTGCTGCTGCAGGCGCGCACATCGGTGCTCGCCGACGAGACGGCGGGCGAACTCGCGCTGCGGCTGAGCGAGCTGGGGGCGGGTGCGCTCATCGAGGCGCTCGCGTTGGTGGAGCTCGGGCTGTCGACGCCCATGGCGCAGGACGAGCGGTTGGCCACGTACGCGGCCAAGCTGACCCGGGAGACGGCGCAGGTGGAGTGGACGCGCACCGCCCTCGAGGTCGGCCAGCACGTGCGCGCGTACGATCCGAAACCGGGCGCATGGACGCGCATCAACGGGACGGAGGTGAAACTGTACGGCGCGCGGACCGCGCCGCGTGGCGATGCCCACGAGCCAGGCGACGTCATGGCGATCGATGCCGAGGGAATGCTCGTCGCGTGCGGGGGCGGTGCCGTGCGCATTGCCGTCGTGCAGCCATCTGGCAAGCGCCGTCTCGCACCGCTGGCGTGGGCGAACGGGCGTGGACTGGCGATCGGCGATCGATTCGACACTGGCGTCGCCACGCGAGCGTAGGGTGGAGATGACATCGGAGCTGGCTGCCCACCCTGACGGTGCGGTTCCGCTCGTGCACGCGGTCACGACCGACGAGATCGTCGCCCGGCCGGACTTCATCGACGTGGCGTGTGGCGTGATGAGCGCGCTCGGCCGTCGTGGCGCATTGCACCTTCGCGCGAGCCGGCTCTCCGGCGCGCAGCTGGAGCTGCTGGGCGAGACGCTGGCCGCGGCGCAGCAGGTGACCGGCGCATGGCTCGTGGTGAACGACCGGGTGGACGTCGCCCGTGCCGTTGGCGCGCGCGCGGTGCAGCTGACGAGCCGTTCGCTCACCGCCGCGGACGCACGTCGCGCGGCGCCGGCGCTGGCCATTGGCGCGAGTGTCCATGGGGTGCCGGACGGCGTGACGGCCGCTGACAGCGGGGCGGACTGGCTCGTGGCCGGGCGGGTGTTCGATGCCGATGGGCGACCCGGCGCGACGGGCATCGGGATGGAGTTCGTCGAAGCGCTCATCGCGGCCGTGCGCGTCCCGGTCGTCGCTATCGGCGGCGTTCGTCCGCAGCACTGCCGCGTCCTGCGCCTCGCCGGCGTGCACGGCGTCGCCGTCATACGCGGGATCTGGGACGCGCCGAATGCCGAACGGGCGGCCATCGAGTATCTTTCCTGCTATGACGACGCCGCTGGTGCCTGAGCGCTCGGCCTCCGCGCGGCCGTCCGAAGGAATGTGCGTAGGCGCGCCGCTGGGGTGCGGCCGGTGACGGGCCCGGGCCGTCCCGCCGTCGAGACGCGTGGCGGCGTGACCGACGCGCGCGCGGCGTCGGCGGAGATCTGCGCCGACCTTCGTGGTGGCGACCTGCTCGACAGCAGCTTCGAGCGTCGCACGATCCGACTGGATCCGCGCGACCGCCGGTGGACGCGCGAGCTGGTGTACGGCATGCTCCGGCGCAGAAGCTGGCTCGACGCGGTACTCGCGGAGCGCGTCAGTGGCGGACTCGCCCGACTCGATGCGGACGTGATCGACCTCCTGCGCCTTGGAAGCTACCAGCTGCTCGCGATGGGCAGCGTGCCGGCGTACGCCGCCATCGGACAGACGGTCGAGACGGTGAAGCGGCGTCATGGCATCGGCGCGAGCAAGCTGGCGAACGCGGTGCTTCGCCGGCTCGATCGCGAACGCGAGACGCTCGTGGTCCTGCCGCCGGACGACCGCGCGGACGCGTTGGCGCTCGAGCACTCGCATCCGCGATGGCTCGTGTCGCGCTGGCTCGCACGATGGGGCGAGGCGGATGTGCGCCGTCTCCTCGTCGCCAACAATGGCGAGGCACCGCTGGTGGCCCGGCCCTATCACGTCGTGCGTGAACAGCTCGAGGCGATGTTCGAGAGCGCAGGTGTGGAGACCGGCGACGTACCCCTCGTCAGCGACAGCCTGGTGCTGCTGGGTGGCGTGAGCTCGATGACCGAGCTTGGCGCATTCAAGCAGGGGCTGTTCCATCTCCAGGACCCCGCGTCCACACTGGTGACGCGGTATGCGTGCGTGCCATCCGGCGCCACGGTGGCCGACCTCTGCGCCGCTCCCGGTGGCAAGTCGCTCGAGCTCGCGCGCACTGCGGGGCTCGTGCTCGCCGGAGACCCGTCGAAGCATCGGCTCGCTCGCGTACGTGAGAACATGCGGCGTCTCGATACCGACAACATCGTCCCGTTCGTCGGCGATGCGCTGCATCCGCCGCTCGCAGCGGTGGACGCGGTGCTGGTGGACGTGCCGTGCACCGGCACCGGCACGTTCCGCCGTCACCCGGACGCGCGGTGGCGTCTCAAGGCGAGCGACCTCGCCGTGCTGCCGTCGCTCCAGCGCGCAATTCTTCGCGCGGGCGCGACCGTCGTGCGGCCCGGGGGGCTGCTGATCTACAGCACCTGTTCGCTCGAGCTCGAGGAGAATGACGAGCAGGTCTCGACGTTTCTTGCGGAGCACCCGGGTTGGTCACTCGAGGCGCCGCCAAGTGGCGTAGTGCCGGACACCGTGCTCGATGGCGGATTGTTGCGCGTGCTGCCGCAGCGGCACGCCACCGACGGCGCCTTCGCGGCGCGCTTTCGTCGCCCACGCGCGGACGTCGCGGCATGAGCTGGCGTTCGACCGTGCGTACCTCGCTGGTCTACCTCGTGAGCATCATCGCGGGCTTCGCGCTCGCGTGGCTCATCGTCGCCTTCGTCGTGTTCCCCACAGGCGTCGTGCCGCGCGACGTGAAGGTGCCGAACGTCACCGGCCTCATGTTCGAGGAAGCGGAGCAGCGACTCGCCCAGGCCGGGTTCAAGGCCGAGCAGGGTGAGCAGCGGTACGACAATTCGGCGCCGAAGTTGACGGTGCTCGAGCAGGTACCAGCGCCCGGAACGCGCGAGGGGATCGGCAGTGCGGTGACCCTCGTGCTGAGCGGTGGCCAGCGCATCGTCACGGTCCCCACCGTCACCGGCATGACGCGCATCGAGGCGCAGGTGCGGTTGGAGCAGGACGGTTTCGACATCGGAGAGGTGGGCGAGGCGAACAGCACGTCCCCGCGTGGCAGCGTGGTGGGAACCCGTCCTGCCGCCGGCGCCCAGGTGAGCGTTCCGAGCACGATCACGCTGATACTCAGTCGTGGCGCCGAAGCGACGTCCACCCAGATGCCGAGCCTGATGGGACGCGATATCAGCGGCGCGCGGATGGTCCTGTCACAGCTTGGCGTACGCGACGTGGTGGTCACGCCGGACCCGATGGCGACCGGTCCCGCCGGCACGGTGGTGGGACAATCGCCGGTACCTGGTGCGACCATCCTGCCCGGAGCCACCGTGCAGTTGCGCGTCGCGGGTGCGGAGACGCCGTGAAGGCCGCACGCATGGCGCCGTCCATTCTCAGCGCCGACTTCGCGCACCTGGGCGCCGAAGTCGCCATGCTCGAGGCGGCGGGAGCGGACTGCATTCACGTCGACGTGATGGACGGTCGCTTCGTGCCCAATCTGACCTTCGGCGCGAAAGTGATCCAGACGCTTCGCCGGTGTACGGCCCTCCCGCTCGATGTGCACCTGATGGTGGTGGAGCCCGAGCGCTACTTCGACGAGTTCGTGGCGGCCGGTGCATCCGGACTGACGATCCATGTCGAGGCCGCGCCGCACCTGCATCGGCAACTCACGCGTATCCGTGAACTGGGCGCGCTCGCGGGCGTGGCCGTGAATCCCGCGACGCCGCTGTCGGCGGTGGACGACGTGCTCAGCCAGCTCGACCTCCTGCTGGTGATGTCCGTCAATCCCGGGTTCGGCGGCCAGCAGTTCATCGAGCACTCGATCGCGAAGGTTGCGCTCGCGCGTCGCCGATTGGACGAGGTGGGTAGCCGCGCCGCGCTCGAGGTGGATGGCGGCATCAATCGCGCAACGATCGCCGCGTGCTGGCGCGCGGGCGCGGATACCTTCGTGGCCGGCAACGCCGTGTTCGGCGCACCGGACCCACGCGCGGAATTGACGGCGCTGCGTGCACAGTGCGCGCTCCACGCATGAGGGCGGGCGGGTGACGGCTCGCCAGCAATGGACGATCGTGCTCGGCATCGTGGCGCTGCTCGCCGTGCTGCTCGCGGCGGCGACACACTATCTCGGCGACGAGCTGTTTCCCGTGTCCGTGGGCTCGGCCGCGCCCCCCATGGCAGCGACGACGATCGACGGCGCGCCTCGTGCGAAGACGTTGAAGGATTACGAGGGTAGAGTGGTCCTGCTCAACGTGTGGGCCACCTGGTGCGAGCCCTGCAAGGTCGAGATGCCGAGCATCGAGAAGCTGCATCGCGAGTTCGGACCTCGTGGGCTCGCGGTTGTGGCGGTGAGCGTGGACGACGCCGGCATGGAGAAGCGCATTCGCGACTTCGCGACGGAGCTCGGCATCACGTTCGAAGTGCTGCACGACCCCTCACGGACGACATCGCGCAACTATCAGATCACGGGCTACCCGGAAACGTTCATCATCGGGCGTGAAGGCACGATCCGGAAAAAGGTGATCGGCGCGGCCGACTGGAACTCGGCGGCGAATCGCGCGCTGATTCGCGAACTGCTCGGACCCGTCACGGCGTCGCGCTGAGCGCACCATGACGCGCACCGCGCCGTGACTCGCATCCTCGGCATCGAAACGTCCTGCGACGAAACCTCGGCCGCGGTGCTGTCGGGGCACGGTGACGTCGCCGCGCTCGAGTCGCTCGTGATCCTCTCGCAGGACGTCCACCGCATCTTCGGCGGCGTGGTGCCCGAGATCGCGTCGAGACATCACCTCACGGCGATCGTCCCCGTGGTGCGTCAGGCGCTCGCCGACGCGTCCGTTGCACTGGACGACATCGATGCGGTGGCTGTGACGCACGGACCCGGCCTCGTGGGCGCACTGCTCGTTGGCGTGAGCTTCGCAAAGGCGCTCGCCTACGGACGGTCGATGCCGTGCCTGGGCATCCATCACATGGAGGGGCATCTCTTCGCCACCGCGATCGAGCATCCCGACGCGGTTCCTCCCTTCACGGCATTGCTCGTCTCGGGAGGACACACCATGATCGTCGATGTCGAGTGCTGGGGAGCGTACCGGCTCCTCGGTCGCACGAGGGACGATGCGGCCGGTGAGGCGTTCGACAAGGTGGCCAAGCTGCTCGGACTGCCCTACCCTGGCGGGCCGCACGTGGAGCGACTCGCGAGGGAAGGCGATTCGTCGCGATTCCGCTTCTCGCGCCCCATGCTGCGTCGCAACCAGCAGCCGGGCGACGACGACTACTATGACGTCTCGTTCAGCGGCCTCAAGACCGCGGTGCTGCACGCCGTTCGCGCCGGATCCGCGGACGATGCACCGCACATCGCACGGGGCTTTCACGACGCCCTCGTCGAGACGCTCGTCGAGAAGACGGCGCGCGCCGTGCAGCAGTTCGCGCGCACGCGCGTGGTGCTCGGCGGTGGTGTGGCCGGCAATCGCACGCTCGCCGACGCGATGCGTCAGCGCGTACGGCGCCTCGGGGCCGAGGTGTATGCGCCGAGCCCTCGGCTCGCGACGGACAACGCGGCGATGATTGCGCGGGCCGGGCTGTTCCACTTCGATCGCGGCGATCGCGCGGCGCTCGACCTCAACGCATTCGCGGCGCTTCCTCTTCCCGGCCTCGTGACCGCATGACGCTGTTCCCGCATCCAATCGTCCATCACCCGTTCGCGTACGAGTTCGGTCCGCTCCAGTTCACCGGGTTCGGCATCGCGATCCTGATGTGCTTCGTCGTCGCGCAGTCGGCTGCGCAGCGGGAGCTCGTGCGACGAGGCCATGATCCCGCGCCAATTTCCGACATGATCTTCGCCGCGCTGGTCGGCGGTCTCGTGGGTGCGAAGCTCTACTACGTCGTCGTGCTCGGCCACTGGGATTCGATCTTCGACCGCGGCGGCTTCGTGTACTGGGGCGGGTTCATCGGTGGCGCGCTCTCGGTGATCGCCGTGGTGCTCCACAAGCGCGCTGGCGTCATGCGCATGTCGGATGTCTCGGCAGCGCCGTTGGCGGCGGCATACGCGGTGGGTCGTACGGGCTGCTGGGCGGTGGGCGACGACTATGGACGACCATGGAGCGGTTTCCTCGCCGTCGCATTTCCCGAGGGTGCACCACCGAGCACGGCGGGCGTGATGGCTCGGGACTTCGGCATCGCGATACCCGCCGGTGCGACTGCGAGCACGGTGCTGTCCGTGTTTCCCACCCAGCTGCTCGAGGTGGCCCTGGGACTCGGCGCGTTCCTCGTGCTCTGGCGGCTGCGCGACCATGCGCATGCCGAAGGCTGGCTGTTCGGAGTGTACTGCGTGTTGATGGGGCTGGAGCGATTCCTGATCGAGTTCCTGCGAGCGAAGGACGACCGATTCGTCGCGAGTCTGACCTACGCGCAGCTGATCGCGCTGGGCTTCGTGCTCATCGGCGCAGCGATCATGGCGTACACCAGAACGGTTGGGCCGAGGAAACCGGGCATTCGCGCCATGCGGGCCGCGGACCGCTGAGCCGCCGCAGATGAGGCGCGCCGGCGGTCGGTACGCCGCCGGAACGCTCAGCGTTGCGCCGCTTCCCGCTCCATGGCGTCTTCCAGCGCCGCGAGCCGGGCACGCAGCTGCTCGTTCTCGGCGCGAATCTCCGCGAGTTCGGCGGATGCGATGACCGGCACCCCCACGGCCGCGGGCGTCATCACGGTGGGGAGCGACACCGATCGCTTGGGCCAGAACGTCTTGAGCACGGCGAACGCGAACAGCAGGAGAAGCGCAAACTGCGACAGCACGCCCTGCCAGCTCGGGTACAGGCCGAGCGCTTCGACGTGCGGGAAGCCGCGAATGGCGGAGAGCGGGATGATGTCTCCCTCCTGGAGTTCGCGAATGCCCTTCCCCATGAACACGAACGCCATGTAGTACAGCAACACGCTCGTCACGGAAAAGAATGGACGGAGCGGGATGCGCATTCCGAAACGGTAGAACAGGGTAAAGATGACCGCCAGCGCCGCCGCACCGGCTGCGATGCCGAGCGAGATGGGCAGCACCACCTGCGGCCCCTCGTTGAACAGCGCCTGGTAGAACAGCGCCGTCTCCGCGCCTTCGCGGTAGACTGCGAGAAACGCGACGAACGTGAGCGCGCGGCCGCCACCCTGATCGAGCGCGGTGCTCACTTTCTCCTTGATGAACTGCTGCCACTTGGCCGCTTCCACCTTGGAGATCAGCCAGTAGCTCACGGAGAAGAGCACGAGCACGGCTAGCAGCAGCGTCGTGCCTTCGATGAATTCGCGGCTGGCCGGCGCCGCCGCGAGGAGCGTCTTGAGGACGACGGCCGTCACGCCGCTGGCCACCACGGCCAGCGTGACGCCTGTCCAGATGCTGCGCAATCGCTCGCGGTGTCCGGTCTTGATGAGGAACGCGACGATCGCCCCGATGACGAGGATCGCCTCGAATCCTTCCCGAACGATGATGAGGAACGACTGCCAGAACGCTTCGGCGCCGCTGCCGGTGGGCGCGGTGAGCGCCACCACCTGCGGAAGCGTGGCTTCGATGGCGTCGCGCACGCCTTCGGCGGCACGTACATCGTTCGACCGGACGGCCGCCTTGAATTCCGCGAACTGGCGTTCCATCGAGGAGACGAGCCCCGGATTCTTGGCGCGCGCCGTTCGTTCGAGCGGCTCGAACGCGATGTAGGCGTCGAACGCCTTGTCTCCCGCGTCGCTGGGACGGCCGCTCTTCGCCGCGCTCAGCGATTGCTCGAGCTGGGCGATGACGTTGCGCGCTGCAGCCTGGGCGCTCATGCTGTCACTCGCCTGCGCGAACGACGCCCCATTTCGGTCACGCATCGGCAACGTGCGCAGATACGCGACGATGCTCGCCGCCTGCGAGTCGGACAGGTCACGTGAGGCCGGCATCGCGGTGCCGGGCATGCCCTCGCGCACCACGCGCGCTACCTGCTCGTCACTATGCTCCACCTGCCACGCTACGGTGCCGACTTCCGGCGGCAACTTGGTGAGGGACCGGGCAAGCGTGCCATCGCCCGCGCCGCTCACCCCGTGACACGACGCACACCGCTGCGTGTACAAGCCCTCACCTTCCAGTTGCTGCTCACGCGTCGTGCGCAACGTGTTGACGTACGCCACGACGTTCCAGCGCTGATCCGGCGTGAGCGTCCCGGCGAAACCCGCCATCGGTGTGCCGGCGATGCCGATGGACGTGATGCGAAACATCAGCGCCGGAGTGATGCCGCGCATGTGATCCGCGGTGCCGATGGCGGGTGGCCGAGGACTCATCCGTGCAGCAGCGGTTCCGTCTCCTCGTCCGGTCGCCCCGTGGCAGCTCGAGCACGAACGCTCGAAGATCGTCCGACCCTCGGCGAGATCGATCTGGCGGCGCGGCAGCTCCAGCCTCGCCTCGCTTCCGAGCACATTCGCGAAACGTCGCTCGAGTGAATCCAGTGTCGCCGGCGAGCGACGCTGCGACACGGCCAGGACGATGGAATCGAGGAGCGCGCGCGCGGGGCCGGCAGAGGCCCCGGACAATCGCTCTGCCGAGCGTTTGGCGTCGATCAGGAAGTCGTTCGCTTCCTGGTATTCCTGCGTACTCACCAGTCGACCGGTCGCGTCGACCGCCTTTCCGTACTCCTCGACCGCCACGCTGACGATGTTTGCCACCCGTCGCGCCGGGTGCTCCTGCGCCCACGCGGGCAGGGCTGCGGCGGTCGCAATGGTGACAATTGTCCGGCAGAGAATGGTTCTGATTCTCATAGCCGAGAGAAGTTATCGGGATTCACAAAAGGGCGCTAGGGATCGATTAAAGCGCCAAACTGGTCGCTGGATTCGGCGACGACGAAGGCTGCGGCCGTGAGGTCGGTGTGCGTGATGGACAGATGCAGGCGGACCACCCCGAGCTCCGCGGCGCGATCCAGCGCCCGTCCGTGAAGGACCAGCAGGGGCGAGCGGTTGGGCCGGGCCACGACCTCCAGTTCGCGCCAGCCGATCGAACGGGCGAGCTCATTTCCCGCGAGTGCCTTGAACGCTGCCTCCTTGGCCGCGACTCTCGCCGCCAGCTGGCGCGCCGGCTCAGGATGCGTGTCGGCGTATGCACGCTCGCCGGCAGTGAACAAGCGCCGCAGCGCGCGATCCCCCTTTCTCTCGAGCAGGCGACGCACGCGGAGCACATCGACCAGGTCGACACCCACGCCAACGATCATCGCCCGAACCATCGTCGCGTGGGTGGGCGAGTGCCCGATGCATCGGCGAGCACGGTCGACAGCCGACCGCAGGCGCGATCGGCTTCGATGAAGACGCGCCGGAGCTGGGCGACCCAGTGCTCCCACGGCGCGCCATTCACATGCTCGCCGCGCGCGTCCTGCCCCACTCGATCGAGGCGCCGCAACTCGATGCGCAACTGTTCCAGGCATTCCATCGCGAGCGCGGATCGGGCACGGGCCTGCGCCGGATAGGTCGCCCTCACCTGTGCTGCCGCACTGGCGCGCGACTCGATGGTGGTGGCAAGGGCATCTCCCGCGAAGGACGCGAGTGCGAGCGCCACGGTTGTCGACGCCGCGCGCGCCGCGAGGAGTGGAGGAAAGATGGCATCGTGAGCCGCCTCGCTCGCCATGTCGCGCGGCGTCCCGAGGGCTCGCAGCGACCGCGCGATCTCCGGCAGGGCGATCGGCTCAGGCATCCTGGACAGTCGACGCGGAATCATGGCGCCACGCCGGATCGCTCAGTGCGGCCGACGCGCCGGTGCGCGCCTGAAAGCGTTGCACGAACTCCGTGAGCGGCTCCGCCGTGAATCCGCCGCGGGGCAGTCCGAGCGCCGCGATGGCGTGTTCGATCCGGTCGGGCGAGCCCTCGACTTCCACCAGATGATCCATGCGAGGATAGCGCTCGAAGCGGACCATTGCGCCGTCCAGGTCGTACTGCGCGATCTCGCGATCGATCGCGACGGCGACGCGATAGCCTAGGCGCTCGAGGATTGCCGACATGGCACTCGAGTCGTCGACGGACACGTCCAGCTCTTCCCGAACCTTGTACCCGTTCTCGCTGCTCGTGGGCCCTTTCCAGTCCAGCTCGACGCGCTGACCCGAGGGTCCTTCGTATGCGCGCACGCGGAGCACGTGGTCACGCGCCAGCAGCGAGCCATCCGGTGTGTCGTAGCGGCGATCGGCGAGACGTCCCTCGAAGGTGAGCACGGCGCCGGCAGCCTCGATCGCCGCGCGGCGCAGCGGCACGTCGTCCACGACGCTCTTGAGCTCGACCTCACGCATCCTAGTCTCCCACGATGGCGCGGACGACGGCCGCGGTGTCCGAGAGATCCGGAAACACCGCGAACGCGTCGCACGCGCGCAGCGCATCGGTGGTATAGCGCCCGGTGGCGACGCCGATCGCGCGCGCGCCGATGCCGCGCCCGCAGCGCATGTCGGCTGGCGTGTCTCCGATCACCACGACGCGAGCGCCGGGCACGGTCTGTCCCGTGACCTGCTCCGCGCGGGCACGCGCGATGGCGGGCAACTCGGGCCGCGCCGGATGATCCGAGCCGAACGCGCCAACGCGGAACCGCTCGGCATCGATGCGCACGGCGGCCAGCTTCGCCATCGCTCCCTCGCGGACGTTTCCAGTGAGGAGTCCGAGCAGCACGTCGTCGCGCGCCTCGAGTGTGTCCAGCAGTGCGAGCACGCCAGGATAGACCTTGTCGCCGTGGTCGGCGTCTCCAAGTTCGGTCCTCAGCAGTTCGACGTACCGCGCTATCGCTTCCGGAAGTCCTGCCTCGATCCGGTCGTCGCTCACGCCGGCGAGCGTCATCAATTCACGCACGATCTGCGGATCGGTCTTGCCGTCGAACTCGTGTCCATCGGGCGGCAGCGCGCCGAATACTTCCTCCAGTGCGCGGTGCACGGCGCGGCGGCCGACGCCGTCGGTCCACAGAATGGTGCCATCGATGTCGAACAGCACGACCGTCGTCATTCGGCCACCGGTGTCGTGATGCGCGGCCGCCCGGTCCTGGTGAGCACCAGCCCGCCCATGATGCAGGCCGCGCCGACGAGCTGCAGCAGGTGCGGCGTCTCGCCGATGGTCGCCCACGCCGCCACCAGGGTGATCACCGGTTGCAGGTTGGCGTACATCCCCGTTCGGGTGGGGCCGAGGACCTTCACGCCGCGATACCAGAACAGATACGCCAGCGCGAGCGCGAGCAGTCCGCTGTACGCCACCGACGACCATGCACCGATCGTGACCGACGTCCACTCCGTGCGTGCAAGCGACGGCAGGGAGACGAGCAGCAACGGCACCGCGCCGCCAGCCATCGTCACGGCGGAGAGGGGTATCCCGTCGACGCGCTCCGTGTACGGCTGGAGCAGCACGGTATAGAGCGACCAGCAGGCACAGGCGATGAGAATCAGCACGTCGCCGAGGATCGTGGATTTTCCCCCGACGCCCGCGGTGGCGTCGCCGAAGACCACGAGGAGAATGCCGACGAGCGACAGGACGATGCCCGCCACGCCGCGCGGTGCCGT
>JANLTI010000045.1:0-2918 GCA_031362845.1 Gemmatimonadaceae bacterium
CTGTCAGCTCGGCCGTGGACTGAGACTGACCACTCAACGACTCGAGCCGGCCCGTCAGGGCCGGCTCGAGTCACTTCCACCTGCCGTCACTGAATCAGTAGAGGTATACCTTCGTCCCCACCGGCACATTCGCGAACAACCACTCGATATCCTCGTCGCGGAGTCGCACGCATCCGTGCGTGACTGCCGCGCCGATAGACTGCGCGTAGGGCGTGCCGTGCAGCTGATAACCGTCGCCGAGCTTGAGCCGGAAATGTCCCAGCTCGCCCTGGATGGTGCGATGCTTGGTGCCCAGCGGCGGAACGAAGATCGTGTTGTCGAACACGACGTGGGCGTCCAGCACGAGCGGCACGAACTCCGTCTCCTCGGGGAGAATGACACCCACTTCATCGCCGCGCGTGGTCAGGCGCGTGCCGTCGCGCAGCCGGATCACCTGGCCGCGCGAGAGATGGCGCATCTTCAGTCCGTTCTCCGTCGCGACCTCGGCGTAGTGCCAGTCGGGCGGCGTCCACACTGGATCCTTGTCCTTCGCCAGCACCGTCCGTACGCCACGCGGCGTCTCGAATCGCCACGAACGACCCCCGAACGAGAGCGTCGTGTTCTTGGCGGTCGCAACCGGCGCCGTCAACAGCGTGTCCCGGTCGTCGATCACGTAGAGCCGGTGATCACCGATGTCCACCACGACGCGGTAGCCCGAGGCGCGCAGGGCGACGGCGCGTGCGGACTCGTACTCGAGCCGGTCGCGGCGCGAGTTGAAGACGCGCCGAGGTGCCCGGGGACGAACAGCGGCTTCCATGGAGTCCACGGCGGCCAGACTGTCGGCCGTCGGGTCGCCACGCAGCGTGACTCGCCGGAGCAACGATCCCAGCCAGTTGCGGCGCGCTTCAGCCGAGTCCGTCTCCACGAGAAGGCTGTCGGAGACCGCCTGCGGTTGCGGCGCGGGCTGCTGAGCGAACGCGGCTGGCGCCACAACGGATAGAAGAGCAAGGCTGACGAGCAGCCGATTCGAGCGGATCATCGATGCGCCTATGCTGCGAGGGAGAGATTGATCAGACCCTGTTGAGCAGCATCCGTTCCAAAGTTCGGCGCGGTCTGGTCACGAATCTGGTGCGACGTCTGGTGCTTGTGATGACGCGCGAGTCGCGATCGCGTTACCGTGTTCCACCATGATGCGGCGCATCTGCCTGCCTTCTTCAGTATCGGTACCAGCGCGCCAGAGTTAACGCCCGCGTCCGCTTCTCCTCACTTCTGCCATCCGCCATGCCCTCACCGACCGCGCGTCGCACTCCCGCTCGCTACTCACGCATCGCCGCGCTGGTCGGAACCGCGATGCTGGCGCTGGTGGCGACGATGCTCGTCGTGCCGCCGTTCACCATGACGATGCTCGTACTCGTCGTCGCGGTGACGGAACTCTCGCCGCTGCTCGCGCTCGCGGCGCTGCTCTGGCTGCCGGTGAGCCTGCTGCTCCTGCGCGGTGACATCCGACGCCAAGCCACGGCGGGCGTCGTGCTCCTGCTCGTGGCCGGCCTGTCGCTGCGTCCGCTCGCGCAGCACCGGGCCGTGGCCCAGCGCGCGGCAAGCCAGCTGGGCGCGCCGCCCTCTCGCTACTCGCTCCGCGCCACACTGCGCGGCGCGCCGAATGCCACCGGCATCGTCGAGCGGACGATTCCGTACACGGCCACCGACGCGAGTCCACTCGCAATGCGGCTGTATCGCGCGTCGGCGCCCGGACCACGACCCACCGTCGTGGTGATCTATGGCGGGGCATGGCGGTCGGGAGATCCCACCCAGGGCGCAAACGTGAGCCGCGCGCTCGCGGCGCACGGCTTCACTGTCGTGGCCATCGACTACCGGCACGCGCCACGACATCCGCATCCCGCGCAACTCGACGACGTCCGTCGGTCGCTGGCATTGCTGCGGGATTCATCGGCCGCGTGGGGAGTCGACACCACACGGATCGCACTCCTGGGACGCTCCGCGGGCGGCCACCTGGCCGAGCTCACGGCGTTCACTTCCGTCACACCGGGCGTGCGCGCCGTGGTGGCGATCTATGCGCCGTTCGATCTCGTGCGCGGGTACGACGATCGACCCTCACCCGACCCGCTCGACGTACGTGCCGTGCTGCGCGACTTCCTGGGCGGCACCCCGACCGAGCGCGCCTTTCCATACCGCGACGCCTCACCCTCGAGTCACATCCGCCCCGGCCTCCCCGCGACGCTGCTGCTCTACGGCACACGCGACCACGCCGTGAAGGCGTCATTCAACCGCGACGCGGCCGAAAAACTCCGGGCCGCCGGCGTGCGCGTCGTACAGGTAGAAGTGCCATGGGCCGAACACGGCTTCGATCTCGCCCCCGGCGGCCTCGGCGCACAGCTGGCGTACGACCTGATCACTCGATTCCTCGACCGGGAACTGTCAACCCCCGTAAGCGAGCCGCGCGAAGCGCGGCCTCGCGCCCCGTAAGCAGCGCGTCGCGCAGCGACCGCGCAGCGCCCCGTCAGCGTGGCGCGCGCAGCGCGCTCACGCGCCCCGTCAGCTCGGCCGGCGCAGCCGCCGAGCGCCCCGCCGTCGGTCTCACATCGAACACCCCGTTCACGAAATCCAGGTGCATCCGGCTCGCCAGCGCGATGTCGCTGCCGATCACGCCATCGAACGTCACGAACGTCCAGCGACTATCCCCGGCGATCGGGGCATTGCTCAGCGTGAGCGCGTAGTCGCCGTCACTGAGCGCCAGCTCCCGCACCACCCACTTCGTGCGCACCGTCTCCGTGCCGAGCCCACCGAGCGTCATGCGGCGCGCGGCAATGGGAACGCGGGGAATCTTTCGCAGCAACGACGGCGTGACGAACGTGCCCTCGGCGCCCGTATCGAGTCCGAACAGCACCGGTCGTCCATCGCGCGACACGAGCTTCACCACC
>JANLTI010000056.1:0-22724 GCA_031362845.1 Gemmatimonadaceae bacterium
CGCCGATTCGGGCTGGGCGTGTCGCCCGCCACGATCCGCAACACGATGAGCGACCTGGAGGAGAAGGGGTTTCTCTCCCATCCACACACGTCGGCCGGCCGCGTGCCCACGGACAAGGCGTACCGCGCGTACGTCGATTCGCTGCTCAACGCACCGTCCGGCGCCATCGTGGTTGCCGAACGCGAGCGGCTGCGTGAGGACATCACGGGCAGCCATTCGACGATCGAGAACATCGTCCGGCGCGCGGCGCAGAGCCTCGGCGTCCTCACCCAGGAGCTGGGCGTCGCCCTCGGTCCGCGGCTCGACGCCAGCGTGCTTCGACACCTGGAACTGGTGCAGGTGAACGGAGACCGGCTGCTGCTCGTCCTCACGCTCGACGGCGGCGTGGTGCGCACCGTGTTCGTCGAGGTACGGGGACGCCTGGCTGACACGGCGGTGACGGAGGTGACGCGCGTGCTCAACGAACGCCTCGCCGGCCACACGCTGCGCGACCTTCGCATGTCGGTGGCAGACAGGCTGCGCGACAGCTCCACCAAGCCGGAGGCGGCCGAGCTGCTCAACATCTTCGTGCAGGAGGGCGATTCGCTGTTCGACGCCGCGCTGCCGACGTCCGAGGGCAGCGTGATCGTGGGGCAGGCGAGCGTGCTCGCATCCCAGCCGGAGTTCGGCGGTGCCGAGAACCTGCGCCGGCTGCTGACGCTCACCGAGGAGCCGGCGCGCCTGGCCGATGCGCTGCGTCGCAAGCATCAGGGCGACGAGCGGCCCGGCGTGTCCATCACGATCGGCGCCGAGCATGGCGATCCGCAGTTCGATCAGTTCACGGTCGTCACGGCGGAATACCACGTTGGCGCGCTGAACGGTGTCATTGGCGTCATCGGCCCCACGCGCATGCCGTACGACAAGGTGATCTCGCTCGTGCAGCATACGTCACGGCTGCTGAGCGACCTGTTGTAGGCACGCCGCGCACCGCTCCCGAACGCAATTCCGCCCCACTGCATTCATACCACCATGGCTGATTTCTACGCAGTACTTGGCGTCGAGCGCACCGCCGCCGACGACGACATCAAGAAGGCGTATCGCAAGCTCGCGATGACGAACCACCCCGATCGCAACGGGGGGTCGAAGGAGCACGAGGAGAAGTTCAAGGCGATCACCGAAGCGTATGACGTGTTGCGGGATCCGCAGAAGCGTGCGGCATACGATCGATACGGCGAGGCGGGCCTGCGCGGCGGCGGACAGCATCATGTGGATCTGTCGGAGGCGCTGAACATCTTCATGAAGGATTTCGGTGGCTTCTCCGGACTCGAGGATCTGTTCGGCGGGCGCAGCCAGAGCGGCGGTGGTCCCCGCACGGGCGCCGACGTGAAGATCGCGCTCGCGCTCACCCTGGCGGAGGTGAGCACCGGAGTGGAGAAGGAGGTGCGGTTGCGCGTGCTCGACGCGTGCGATCGGTGCGAGGGCAACGGTGCCGAACCCGGCTCCAAGGTGAAGCAGTGTCACACCTGCGCAGGTCAGGGCGAGGTGCGCCGCGCGCAGCGGTCGTTCTTCGGTCAGTTCGTCACCGTCGCGCCCTGTCCCACCTGCAAGGGCGAGGGGCAGATCGTCGAGGCGCCGTGCCGGAAGTGCCGCGGCGAAGGACGGATGCGCGGCGACCGGACGATCAAGGTGCAGATCCCGGCTGGCGTCGCCACGGGACAGTACATGACCATGCGCGGCGTGGGCAACGCCGGTGCGCGCAATGGCGAGCGCGGCGACGTGCATCTCGTATTCGAGGTCGCGGACGATCCTCGCTTCGAGCGCGAAGGAGAGGATTTGTACACCGAGGTGCTGGTCACCTATCCGCAGCTCGTCATGGGCGCGGCGATCGAGGTGCCGACGGTAACCTCCACGGTGGCGCTGAGCATTCCGCCCGCGACGCAGAGCGGCCAGGTGTTCCATCTGCGCGGTCGCGGGCTCGCGCGCGTGAATTCCCACGGCACCGGAGACCTGCACGTCCGCGTGCAGCTCTGGACACCGAACGAGCTGTCCGACGACGAAGCACGACTCATTCGCGAGCTCGCCGAGGTACAGCGCAGTGTTCCGGCTGACCGCGACAAGGGGCTGTGGGCGAAGATGAAGGAAGCGCTGGGCGCGTGAACTGGCTCGCGGTTCGCGTGCGCCCGGGCGCCTCCCCCGACGCGGCGCTCGCCGCGCTGTTCCGCCTCGGGTCCGAGGGCGTTCACGAGACGGGCGCCGAGCTGGTCACGCACTTCCCCGGCGACGCCGACAGCGCGACCATCGTGTCCGCGGTGATGACGGCCGATCCGCAGGCGCAGGTGACGGCGTCGCTCGTTCCCGCCGTGGACTGGAGCGAGGAATGGAAGCGCGGCGTCGGCGCGCACGACCTTGGCGCGCTCAGCATCGTTCCGCCCTGGCTCGCTGAGGGTCGCGACGCGGCGCGCACCGTCGTCATCGAACCCGAGATGGCGTTCGGCACAGGCGAGCACCAGACGACCCGCGGCGTCGTGCGCCTGCTGCCACGCGTCGTGCGCCGTGGCGACCGGGTGGCCGACCTCGGCGCAGGGAGCGCCGTGCTCGCGATCGCGGCGGCGAAGCTCGGCGCGGCGCACGTCACGGCGATCGAGCTGGACCATGACGCGATCGCGAATGCCGAGCAGAACGTGACGCGCAATGGGGTGTCCGATCGTGTAACGGTGATCGAAGGCGACGCCGAACTCCTGCTGCCGTTCGTCGCGCCGGTGCGCGTCGTGCTCGCGAACATCATCTCGTCGGTGCTCACCGCGCTGCTGCCGACCATCGCCACGTCGCTCACCGCTGACGGCGCGGCGGTGCTGAGCGGAATCCTCGTCGACGAGCGAGCGGCGATGCTGCTCGTGCTCGACGCTGGCGGATGGCGCGTGGTCGAGGACGACGTGGAGGGCATCTGGTGGAGCGCGCACATCGTTCGGCGGTAGCCACGTTCTACGCGCCGGGCGCGTGGAGCGGTGTGGTGGAGCTGAGTGAGGCGGCGGCGCATCACGCGATCGTGAAGCGCCTGACCGTCGGTGATCCAGTCCGGCTGACGAGTGGCGATGGACGGCGCACGGGGGGTACGATCGCCGAGCTGGCGAAGCGCCGAATGACGATCGCGCTCGAGACGCACGGCGAGGAGCACGTGCCCGCGCCGATCCATGTGGAGCTGTGGGCGCCGGTGGGCGATCGCGACCGCATGCTGCTGCTGGCGGAGAAGGCGGTGGAACTGGGTGCATCGGTGTGGCGACCGATCGTGTACCACCGATCGCGCAGCGTGTCCCCGCGCGGCGAAGGCGACGCCTTCCGCGAGAAGACTCGCCTGCGGATGATCGGTGCGCTCGAGCAGAGCGGCGCGGCATGGATGCCTGCCTGCCTGACCGAGTCGTCGCTCAGCGAAGCGCTGCGCACTGCCTCCGGGCTACAGGGCGTGCTGCTCGACGCGAGCGGGTCTCCTCTCGCGACGCTCACCGGACTCGTCGGCGCGCGCGTTGCGATTGCGCTCGGGCCCGAAGGCGGGCTGGCGGAGGACGAGCGCACCGCCTTCGATGCGGCAGGCTGGCGCACCGCCTCGCTGGGCACCAACGTCCTTCGGTTCGAGACGGCCGGCATCGCCGCGCTCGCCATGATTCGTGCGCTCACCACCTGACCGATGACCGCTACCGACGACTGCCTGTTCTGTCGCATCGCGCGACAGGAGATTCCCGCGACGATCATGTGGGAAGACGAGCATGCGCTCGCCTTCCGCGATATCGAGCCCAGGGCGCCGGTGCACATCCTCGTCATTCCGAAGCGGCATTTCGCGTCGTTGAACGACGCGACCGACGCCATGCTGCTGGGCCGCATGCTGCTCGCGGCGCGGGAGATTGCCGAGGGAGAGGGTATCGCGCAGAGCGGCTACCGGGTCGTCATCAACACCGGGGCGGACGCCGGTCAGTCGGTGGCCCACCTGCACGTGCATCTCTTGGGAGGGCGCACGATGAAGTGGCCGCCAGGATAGCGGCGCTCGCCTTTCTTCCCGCTGCCGGCGCCCCTAGCTTGTGAGTCCACACCGGCGAGCCTTCTCGATGCCACTGTTCGACCAGCTTCAGTCCGACCTCAATGCCGCTCGCAAGGCGCAGGACAAGCCGCGCGTGCTGGTACTCGGCACCATCTTTTCCGATGCGAAGAACCGGAAGATCGAGTTGCGGCGCGACCTCTCCGACGACGAGGTGGTGGACGTGCTGCGCAAGGGGATCAAGCGCCGGCGCGAGTCCATCGAGATGTACGCCGGCAAGCGCGACGATCTCGCCGACAAGGAGCGTGGCGAGGTGACGATCCTCGAAGCGTATCTGCCCGCAGCGGTGAGCGACGCGGAACTGCGCGCCGCGGTGAAGGCGGCCATCGCCGCCGGAGCCTCGCAGATCGGCGCTGTCATGGGCAAGGTGTTGCCCCAGTTCAAGGGCCGCGCCGAGGGGAGCGCGATCAACGCCATCGCCCGCGAGGAGCTCGCCCGGCAGGGCTGACCGCGGTGTGTTCATCATGAACGCCCACGCGCTCGGCATTCTCGAGTTTCCCCGACTGCTCGATCTGGTCGCCGACCGCGCCGCGTCGGCGCCTGGCGCGGCGAAGGTGCGCGCGCTGGCGCCGTCCACCGACCTCGCGTGGCTGGAGGCCGAGCACCGGCGAGTGGCCGCGGTTCGCGCGCTCATTGGCGCCGATCCTCCGTGGTCGCCGGAGCCCGTGCCGGATCTGGCGGATGCCATCAGGCGACTTCGTGTGCTGGGCACGGTGTGGAGCGGCGTGGAGCTCGCCGGCGCGGGCGTGCTGTTGCGGTCGGCGCGGCGCACGCGTGACGCCCTGCACGACGATCGGCGCCCCGCGCTCGCGCGCGCGGGGCTCGCATCGTTCGCCAACCGCATGGTGCGCGCGAAGGCGGAGGAAGACGCGATCGAGCGGGCCATCGGCGAGGACGGTGTGGTGCGCGACGAGGCATCCCCCGTGTTGCGACGCATCCGTCGCGAGCTGCGCGCGTCGCATGGTGAACTGATTCGTATTCTCGAGCGCGCCATGAGTGCGCTGGAGCCGCACCACCGCGCGACCGACATGTCCGTGACGTTGCGCGAAGGCCGCTACGTCATTCCGGTGCGCCGCGAAGGCGCCAAGGGCGTGGGCGGCATCGTGCACGGGACGTCAAGCACGGGCGGGACGATGTTCGTGGAGCCGCCGGCGGCCATCGAGTTCGGTAACCGGATTCGCGAGCTCGAGGCGGAGGAGCAGGAGGAGGTCGAGCGTATTCTGCTGGAGCTGACGGATCAGATCCGTCCGCATCGCGAGGAACTCGCGGATTCGCTGGATGCGCTGGCGGAACTGGATTCGCTCCATGCGCGTGCGCGCTACGCCACGCGCTACGAATGCAGTCCCGCAGAGTTCGTGGCCGCACGCGAGGGCTTCGCCATTCGCGAGGGGCGTCATCCGCTGTTGCTGGCGAAGGGAGCGGACGTGGTGCCCTTCGACCTCGCGATGTTTCCCGACGAGCGAACACTGCTGGTCTCCGGCCCCAACACGGGGGGCAAGACCGTGCTGCTCAAGGCGCTCGGGCTCATCTCGATGATGGCGCAATCCGGCATTCCCGCTCCCGTGGGTGTGGAGAGCCGCATCCCGGTGTTCGATGACGTGCTCGTCGACATCGGCGACGAGCAGTCGATCGAGGCGAGCCTCTCTACTTTCTCGGCCCACCTGAAGAACCTCTCGGAGATCCTGCGACTCGCCACCGCCGACTCGCTCGTGCTCATCGACGAGCTGGGATCGGGCACCGATCCGCAGGAAGGAGCGGCGCTCGGGTGGGCGATACTCGAGGATCTCACCGTCCGTCGCACGACGACGCTCGCCTCCACGCACCTTGGCCAGCTGAAGGAGCTCGCAACGCAGGTGCCCGGGGTGGTGAATGCCTCGCTTCAATTCGACGCCGTGCAGCTGGCGCCCACGTATCGGCTGATCAAGGGAATTCCTGGGCGCTCGTACGGCATCAGCATCGCTCGCCGCCTCAACCTCCCGGGCGCGGTCGTCGCACGGGCAGAAGAACGGTTGCCGCAGGGTGAGCGCGACATGGCGGCGCTGATCGAGCGTCTCGAGCGCAAGGAGGAGGAGCTTGCGGTGCGCGAGCGTGACGCCGAGACGATTCTCGATGATGCGCGCACGCGCGCGGCGGCGGTGGCGAAGCGCGAGACGAACGTGCGCCAGCGCGAGCGCGAGGTGGAGAAGTCGAGCCGTCAGGACGCGAGAAAATATGTGCTCGACGCGCGGGCCGAGATCGAGCGCACCATCAAGGAGCTGAAGAAGCGCGGCGCCAGCCTCGCGGACTCCGCGATCGACGAGCTGGGACGCGACGCGCGTCGGCGGGCCGAGGATCTCGCCGCGAAGCAGGCGAACGTCCTCGATCGCCTCGACCAGGAAGAGCGCTCCCAGAGCCGCAAGCACGCGCGGCCGGCGGCCGGCGCGCGCGCGACGATTGCGGTGAACGATGCGGTGGAGGTGGGGACGCTCGGCGGAAAGGTGGGACGCGTGGTGGATCTCCGCGGCCGCGAAGCGATCGTAGCCGTGGGATCCATGAAGGTGACCGTGCCACTCGCCGCGCTCACGCGCACCGAGAATCAGCCGCCCGAGACCGCCGTCAGTTACATCGGCGATGCGCCCGACGTACACGTGAGCACCGAGATCAACCTGCTGGGCCTGCGAGCGGATGAGGCCGAGGGTGCGGTGCTGCAAGCGCTGGACAGCGCCATCCGCGCCGACCTCAAGAGCCTTCGCATCATTCACGGCAAGGGCACCGGTGCGTTGCGACAGGTGGTGGAGGAGATGCTGCGCAAGGACACCCGCGTGCGCGAATTTCGCATGGGTGCATGGAACGAGGGCGGTGCGGGCGTCACGGTCGCCGTGTTCGCATGATTGCCGACGAATCGGTCGAGCGGGTTCGTGAGTCGGCAGACATCGTCGGCGTGATCGGCGAGTACGTCGAGCTGAAGCGTCAGGGCACCGACTATCGCGGGCCGTGTCCCTTTCATCAGGGCACGCACCGAAACTTTTCGGTGTCGCCCAGGAAGCAGATGTACTACTGCTTCGTGTGTCACGCCGGTGGCGATGTGTTCAACTTTCTCACCAAGCGCCTGGGCGTGGACTGGCCGACGGCGGTGCGCATGGTCGCGCAGAAGTCGGGTATCGAGCTCGTCGAGACGCAATCGCGCCAGAATGTCGACGAGCGCGACGATCGCGAGCCGTTCTGGGAAGTGAACGGCGCGGCTGCCGAATACTTCCGCTCGACCCTGTGGGACGACGACCTCGGCGCCGACGCGCGCTCGTACCTCGAGCAACGCGGCATCTCGCGCGAGCTGGCCGACAAGGTGGGACTCGGATTCGCGCCGCGCGAGATCGGGCTGATGCGAGCCTACCTGAACACGCTCGGCTTCGACGACGAGCGACTCGCGGCGGTCGGGCTGCTCGTCACGCCCGAGGGCGCATCGGAACCGCGGCCACGGTTTCGCGGTCGCCTGATCTTTCCCATCTACGACGTCTCCAGTCGCGTCGTCGGTTTCGGCGGTCGGCTGCTTGGCGCGGGCGAGCCGAAGTACCTCAACTCGCCCGAGTCGCCGGTGTTCAGCAAGGGCAAGCTCCTCTACGGACTGAACTGGGCGAAGCTCGCGGCGCGCCGCGACGAGCGCATGCTCGTCGTCGAGGGGTTCTTCGACGCAGTGCGACTCATCGGCGCCGGCATCGAGAGCGTCGTGGCGCCGATGGGCACCGCACTCACGGAGGAGCAGGCGCAACTCATCCGGCGCTACGCCAGCCGAGTGTTCCTGTTGTACGACTCGGACAAGGCCGGCCTCAAGGCCACCTTCCGATCGGGTGACGAACTGCTCCGCCAGGGCGCGTCGGTGCAGGTGGTCACGCTCCCCGAGGGCGAGGACCCCGACAGCTTCGTGCAGGCGAATGGCGCGCGCGGTCTGGAGGCGCAGCTGGCGACATCGATCGACGTCTTCGAGCGGAAGATTCAGCTCCTCGACCGTGGCGGATGGTTCGCGGACCTGCGGAAGAAGCGGCAGGCGCTGGACCGCCTCCTGCCGACGCTGCGCGCCACGAGCGATGTCCTCACCCGCGATCTCTATCTCGGGCACGCGAGTTCTGCGGCTGGCGTCACTCGCGATCTGCTCGAGCGGGAACTCACGGCTCCGACACGCGGGAGGACGGCGGGGCCGAGCCGCTCGGCTGCACTCGTGCCGCGCAACGCGGAGCCGCGCGCGGAGTCTGGCCGCCCGAGCCCGACGTCCGACGTCGCGCGCGTGCGTCGCGGATCTCATCGACGAGTGGGTGGTGAGCGCACGCTGGCGGCCGAGCGGGAGCTTGTTCGCGTGTTGCTGCACCGACCGGCGTACTTCGAGCAAGTGATCGAACGCGTCGGCGTGGACAGCTTTCGCGATGCGGAGCTACGTCAGATTCTCGCTGCGATGGTGGAGGAGGGTCCCGATGCGGGGTTCGACGTGCTCGCGCGCGGGTTGACCGGCGACGGCGTGGTGGTCATGCAGGATCTGCTCGAGGAAACGGGCGGGCTCGAGCATGCCGACGAGGCTGTGGCCGGTAGCCTGGCGGCCATTCACAAGGGAACGCTCGCACGTCGGATGGAGGAGATCGATACCCTCATGCCTCTCGCCGCGAGTGGCGAGAAGGACTCGCTCACGCAGGAGAAGATGCAGCTCGCGGACGAGTTGCGATCGCTGGGCGGCGGCCCGTGGAAGCAGTTTCGGTAAAAGCGCGCGCTTGGAGTTATGATCCACATGGCGCCTTGCGCCTCCCTCTTTCCGGCTCCGTCCAAAATGGTCATGCATCCTGACGTCACTTCGCTGCTCGCCGTCCAGCATGACGACCTCGGGATCTACGCGCTGGAAGCCCGTCTCGCATCACTGGCACCTCGGCTTGCGACGCTGGAGAAGGAACGCGGCAAGGTGTCCGTCGCGCTCGAGCGCGCTCGGAAGGCCACCGAGGCGGAAGAGGCACGTCATCGCGAGGCGCGTGGCCGCACCGAGACCCATCGCCAATTGCTGGAGCGGAGCCAGCGGCAGTACGAGAGCGTCACGAGTCCGCGGGAAGCCACGGCGGCGCTGACGCAGCTGGAGCAGACGAAGCGCATGGTGGACGAGAGCGAGCGCGATGCGTCGCACGTGCAGGGGCGCGTCAACGAGCTTCGCCACCAGATCGCCGATCTCGAGCAGCAGCTCGCGGATGTCGAGAGCCGGCAGATCGAGGCCCGCTCGTCGCTCGATGCGGACCGCGTCAGCATCGAGCACGAGATGTCGGAGGCACGCACGCAGCGCGAACGGACCGCCGACGCGGTGCCGCGCTCCATGCTGCATACCTACGACCGGGTGCGGACGCGCCGCCGCAGTGAGACGGTGTTCCCGCTCCGTGCGCAGTCGTGCAGCGCGTGTGACACGGCGATCCCCACGCAACGCCGCGCGGCGATGGCCGCGTCCGGCTCGCTCGAAATGTGCGAAGGGTGTGGAGTGCTCCTGTACGCGGCGGAGTGACGCCTCGGGGTTACACGATGCACCGTAAATTGGGGGCATGACAGTCTCCGCGCTCCCCGCTCGTCCTCGCACCAGGTGGCTGCTGCCCGAACGGCCTGACCCTGCCGTGGTGCAGGCGCTCCAGGCCGAGTTGCTGCTGCCGGAGCCGATCTGCCGCCTGTTGGTCGCTCGCGGGCATTGGCCGGCCGAATCGGCAAAACGATATCTGCGCCCGCGGCTGGAGCAGCTGCACCCGCCCAGCCAGCTCCGCGATCTCGAACGGGCCGTCGAGCGACTCGTCACCGCCATTCGCGGTGGCGAAACCATCATGATCCACGGCGACTACGACGTGGACGGCATGAGCTCCACGGCGCTCCTCACGCGCGCCTTCCGTGCACTCGGCGGCACGGTCATCCCGTTCATTCCGCATCGCCGCGACGGCTACGACCTGGGCGACGCGGGCGTACGCGCCGCGCGCGTGGCGGGCGCGACGCTCGTCGTCACGTGCGATTGCGGCACCAGCGCCATCGACCCGGTGCAGGCGCTGAACGCCATGGGCGTCGACGTCATCATCTCCGATCATCACCTGCCGGGGGGCGACCTTCCCGCTGCGTTCGCGGTGCTCAATCCCAAGCGTCCCGGCTGCGAATCGGATGACAAGGACCTCGCCGCTGTTGGTGTCGCGTTCAAGCTCGCACTCGCCGTCACGCGGGCGATGGACGGCAACGAGATCATCGTCTTCGGCATGCTCGACCTGGTGGCGCTCGCCACCATCGCCGACATCGCGCCGCTGCGCGGGGAGAATCGCGTCTTCGCTCGTTACGGACTGAAGCTGCTGGCGGAAACGACGAACCTCGGCCTGCGCGCGTTGAAGCGATCCGCGGGGCTCGACAGCAAGTTGCTCACGGCGGGACGCGTCGGTTTCATCCTCGCCCCGCGGCTCAACGCCGTGGGCCGCCTAGGGGACCCGATGCGGGGCGTCGACCTGTTGCTCGCGACCACGGAGCACGAGGCGAATTCCATCGCGCGGGAGCTCGAGGAGCAGAACGTCCAGCGGCAGGAGATGGACCGGCGCGTGCTCGAGGAGGCGCGCACCCTCGCGCAGCAGCTGGACCTGGACAGTACCTACGGCATCGTGCTCGCCAGGGACGGCTGGCATCCTGGCGTGATCGGAATCGTCGCGTCGCGCCTTGTCGAGGAGTTCGGTCGCCCTGTGGTGCTGATCGCTCTGGAGGGCGACGAGGGCAAGGGGTCGGGACGCTCGATCTCGCGCTTCGACCTGCACGCCGGCATCGGGCGATGCCGGGAGCTGCTGAAGCGCTTCGGCGGACACCGAAGCGCCGCCGGGGTGACCATCGCACGGGATCGGGTGGAGGAGTTCGCGCGGTGCTTCAACGCTTCCGCGCGCTCGGTACTTTCGCCGGACGATCTGGTGCCGGAGCTCAGGGTCGACCTCGAAGTTGCACTGGATGAGCTCACTCCGGCGTTCGAGGCGCTCCTTCGCCACCTCGAGCCATGCGGCATGGGCAATCCCGCGCCGGTACTCGTCAGCCGAGGTGTTCGACTCGCCGGACCACCCCGTCGCGTGGGCAATGGTGGGCTCAAGCTGCGCCTCGCCATGGAATCCGGAGAGTCGCTCGACGCAATCGGTTGGTCGCTCGGTGGCCGGATCGGCGAGATTGATATCGCGCGGCCGCTGGACATCGCGTATCGGCTGGAGCGCGACGAGTATCAGGGCGTCTCGCGGCTGCAAGCGAAGCTCGCTGACTTCCAGGTTTAGAGCGTCGCATGCGCATCGTGGCGGGACGATGGAAGGGGCGACGGCTGGTGGCACCGGACGGACGTGCCGTGCGCCCGACAGCGGATCGCGTGCGCGAAGCGTGGATGAGTATCGTCACCCCTTCGCTGCCTGACGCGCGCGTGCTGGATCTCTTCGCCGGCTCGGGCGCACTCGGTATCGAAGCGGTGTCGCGCGGCGCGGTCCACGCCGACCTCATCGAGAATGCCGAGCCAAGTCTTCGCGCCATCGCAACGAACATCGCAACCATCGATGGACGCGATCTGATCCGCGCGCATCGCATCGACGCGCTGCACTTCATCCAGGGGCTCGACGCGTACGCCTATGACGTCGCCTTCGCCGACCCTCCATACGACATGGGCTTCGCCGCGAAAGTCGCCGACCGCTGGCTCGAGACGCCATTCGCGAGCCTGATCGGCATCGAGCATCGCGCGTTCGAGAAGATGCCCGCCGGCGGCGACATGCGCCGCTACGGCGACACCGCCGTCACATTCTTCCGCGCGCCGGAACTGTCCGACTGACACCCGACTTACCCACCTACCGACGTACCCAGTAATCAGTACATTCCCCCCGTGCCGAACTCGAGAGTCGCCATCTACGCCGGAAGCTTCGACCCGATCACCAAGGGGCACGAAGACCTGATGTATCGCAGTCTGGAGTTCGTGGACCGGCTGGTGGTCGCAGTCGCCATCAACTCGTCCAAGGCTCCTCTGTTCACCATCGACGAGCGCGTGCACCTCATCCGCGCTGCTGTGGGGGACGAGTCGCGGATCGAAGTCCGTTCGTTCGGTGGCTTGCTCGTCGACTTCGCGGCGAACGCGGGCGCCTCGCTGCTGATCCGCGGATTGCGCGCCGTGAGCGACTTCGAGTACGAATACCAGATGGCGCTGATGAACCGCCATCTGTCCCCCAAGCTGGAAACGGTCTTCATGGTGCCATCGCTCGACACCACCTACATCAGCGCGAGCCTGGTGCGCGAGGTGGCGCGGTACGGTGGCAACGTGGAGGATCTCGTGCACGCGACCGTGGCAAAGGCACTCAGAGCCAAGATCGTCGCCACGTGAACTTTCTCGAGACAGTACATGCGCGCGCCGCGGCGACGCCGCGGCGCATCGCTTTCCCGGAGCACGACGACCCACGAGTGATGGAGGCCGTCTGCGCGCTGGCCAAGTCGGGAGTGGTGCAGCCCATCCTCGTCGGGCGGCCGCAAGGAAAGGCGGACCCGTGCGAGGTGATCGATCCAGCCGCGAACGGTCTGGCCGACGAAGTCGCGGCCGAGCTGCTGCGCGGCACCCGGGGTCGGCCCCTATCTCCCGAAGATGCGGAACGTCACGCGCGAAACCCGCTTCTGGTGGCAGATGCCCTGGTGAAATGGGGACGGGCCGACGGATGCGTCGCGGGTGCCGTCTACACCACGGCGGAGGTGCTGCGGGCCGCCATCTCGCTGGTAGGCGCCGCTGAAGGGGTACGCACGATCTCGAGCGCGTTCTACATGGTGGTCCCACCCTTCCGTGGCGGCGAGGAGGAGGTGCTCACCTTCACTGACTGCGCCGTCCTCCGGTACCCGACGTCGACCCAGCTGGCCGACATCGCGCTGGCCGCCGCGCGGGACCGCGTGCGCATCGTGGGCGACATTCCGCGCGTCGCCTTCTTATCTTTCAGTACGCACGGCAGTGCAACGGGGTCGAGCGTCGAGCTCGTGCGGGCGGCGGTGGCCGATCTGCGAGCGAGGGCACCGGACTTGACCGTGGACGGAGAATTGCAAGGAGATGCTGCGCTCGTCGAGGCGGTAGCGGCACGAAAAGCGCCTGAGAGCCCTGTTGGCGGCAAGGCAAACGTGCTGGTGTTTCCCTCGCTCGACGCAGGCAACATCGCATACAAGCTGGTACAACGGTTGGCGTCAGCGCAGGCGGTTGGTCCGATCCTTCAGGGGGTTCGCCAGCCGTGCAACGATCTCTCGCGCGGAGCGACGGCCGAGGACATCTTCAACGTGGCTGCCATCACCGCATTGCAGGCGGCAGGGGCTGCCGCCACCGCACAACACGAGCACCGCCAGGAGACAGGCACATGAGCTTCTCGATCAAAAAAGAGGGCGAAATCGTCGTGGTCGATGTAGAAGGGCAGCTGATCGTCGGGAATCGGCAGGAGCTGAAGCAGAAGGTCCTGGACGAGCTCGAGCGGGGTGAGAAGAAGTTTCTCATCGACTTCGCGCAGACGGGGTACATCGACAGCTCCGGTCTCGGCGTGCTGGTCTCACTGTCCAAGAAGATTCGCGAGCAGGGTGGAGAGCTTCGGCTCGCCAACCTGAATGACGATCTGAAGACGCTGTTCGAGCTCACCAAGCTCGACACATTGTTCCAGATCTCCGACACGCGCGACCGCGCACTCTCAAGCTTCTGACGCACGGCGCGGCCCGCCCCCATCGGGGCGGGCCGTCGCCGTTCCACCCGGGAAGTACCCCGGCCGCGCGTTCGTTCGCGCCCCACGCCGCTCACGCCCCCACCATGGCCGCGTCCTCCCAGTCCGACGCTGGGCTTCGTGTCTCCCTGGAAGTCGAGATTCCCAGTGACGTCGCCTTCATCGAGCGCGTCGTCGATCTGGTGCGACATTCCTGCTCGGAACTCTCCTTCAACTCCCACCAGCTCGCGCTCAACGTGCCCGTCGCGCTGAGCGAAGCGCTGTCGAACGCCATCCTGCGCGGCAATCTGGAGGACCCCGCGAAACGGGTGCTCGTCCGTGCGCGAGTGGATGACAGCCGACTCGTGCTGGAGATCGCCGACGAGGGCGTCCGGTTCGATATCGACGCCAAGACGCGCGATGCCACCGATCCGGACAACCTCGAGCGGGAGGATGGCCGCGGCCTGTTTCTCATGCGGGCGCTCATGGATCACGTGGAGCGCTTCGACGCGGGCCCCGTGGGCACGCTGGGCAACGTCGTCCGGCTGACACTCGCTCGCGGATGAGCGAGCTGGGCGAAGTCCTCACCGCCTATTACGAGGCCACGGGCTGCGACGCAGCCGTGTGGCGTCGCGATGGCGCGGATGAGACGCCCCTCCGCTGGATCGCCGGGACGCGTCGCGAAGATCCGCCGCCGGAATCGCTGCTGCCCCCATTGGGTGTGATCCGGGACGAGCCCACCGAACGGGGACGGCTCGTCATCGTGCCCATCGCCGGACCGCGCCCTGCGTGGCTCGTGCTCGGTCCCTGTCCGATCGAGCGTCGCGAAATCGACCGCTATCTCAAGTTCCTGCGTCCCGTCGTCGCGCAATACCTCCAGAATACGCTGGAGGTGGAGCACGCCGCGAACGAGCTCGCCGAGCGGTACGAGGAGATCAACCTCCTCTATTCCATCAGCGAGATTCTCGGGCGCACCGTGTCGCTCGAGGAAGGGGCGAAGACGATCCTCCGCGAGGTGAGCGAGACGGTCGGTGCTCGGCGCGCGGCGATCCTCGTGCACGATCGGGCCTCGGAATCACTGGTGGTCGTCGCGCGGCTGGGCGGAGAAGGGATGGCCTCGGCACCCATCTCCCTCGACGACGAATGCAGCGTCAGCGCCCATGTGTTCCGGACGCTGCACTCGATGATCGCCGAGGAAGGACAGATGCCGTGCGCGGCGGAGACGGCGTTCCGGCGCGGTGCCATGTTGACGGTGCCGATTCTGTGGACCACCCAGGATGGCAGCGAGCCATTGGGTGTCGTGAATCTGTCCGACCGGCGGTCCGGGCAGGCGTTCACCGCCGGCGACCAGAAGCTCGTGACCGCGATCGCATCGCAGATCGGCGCGGCCATCCAGAACGCGCGCCTCGTGACGCAGTCGCTCGATCAGCAGCGGATGCAGCAGGAGATGATGCTCGCGCACGATCTCCAGATGAAGCTGCTGCCCGACGCGGCGCACGTCGCGCCGGAGGCGACCGTCGCGGCCCGCGTGGTACCGGCGGAAGACGTGGGGGGCGACTTCTACAATCTGTACCGCCTGTCGGGCGGGCGCATCGGCGTGATGATCGGCGACGTGAGCGGACATGGCTACCAGGCCGCGCTCATCATGGCGCTCACGATGAGCGCGTCGGCCATCCACGCGCAGGGCACGGACGATCCGGCCGAGATGCTGCGCCGGCTCTACGTATCGGTGAAGGAGGAGCTCACGACGACGGAGATGTTCGTCTCCGCGCTCTACGCGGTGGTGGACCGCGAGCACGGGGTCCTGCGTTACGGCAACACCGGTCATCCGCACGCGTTCGTCGTCAGTCGCGACGGCCAGGTGGAACGTCTGTTGGCCGGAGGTCCTCCGCTGGGCATGGCGGATGAGGCGCCGACGTCCGTGACGCGCAACTGGGATGTCGGCGGCGACATTCTGGTGCTGCTCACCGACGGCATACCCGATGCGCGCAACCGGGAGGGGACGCGCCTCGACGAGGGGCCGGTGCTGGACACCATCGTCCGGCATCGGGACGAGTCGCCCGAGCAGATCGCGAGCCGGGTGTTCGCCCTCCTCGATCAGTATACGGGTGACACGCCACGTCTCGACGATCTCACGCTCGTGATTCTCAAGAGCTGATGGACGCCGACGACGCCGGCGGCGCAGCGCGCGGCCGTGGCGCGTTTCCGCCAACGCGAAAGAGTCTCGGGCAGCACTTCCTCACCGATCGCCGGATACTCGGCCGAATCGCCGACGCGCTGCAGATGAAGGGCGGCGAGACGGTCGTGGAGATCGGGCCCGGTCGGGGGGCCCTCACGGAGATTCTCGCCGATCGCGCCGGTCGACTGATCGCGATCGAGTACGACCGAGCGCTCGCCGACCTGCTGCGGCAACGCTACGCGCGCCGAGCCAACGTGCTGATCGCGGAGGCCGACGTGCTCGAGACATCGCTTGGCGCGCTAGCGGCCGGTCCGTACCTGCTCGTGGGCAACGTGCCCTACTACATCACGACGCCCATCCTGTTTCACGCCCTCGTTCCACCGCGCGCGGAGAAGGCGGTGTACCTGGTGCAGAAGGAAGTCGCCGATCGACTGGTTGCGGCGCCGGGCACGAAGGAGTACGGCGCACTCACCGTGAATGTCGCCGCGGTGGCTCGCGCCGAACGGCTGTTCACCGTGCCGGCCGGCGCATTTTCACCGCCACCCAAGGTGCAGAGCGCAGTCGTGCGCATCACGCCGCTGCCGGCGCCTCTCGTCACCGCCGAGGAAGAACGGCCGTTGCGCACACTCGTGCAGAATGCGTTCGGCATGCGCCGCAAGCAGATGCGTCGCGTCGTGCGCTCGCTGCTCAATCTCGACGTGGAGCGAGCGGACCGACTGCTGGCGATGGCGGAGGTCGATCCGGAAGTGCGGCCCGAGACGCTGTCGCCTACGCAGTTCGTGGCCCTGCTGCGCGCGTCGAAAGACTTGTCGGCCTGAGCGGAGCGAAGGTCCCGCACGTGCAGGTCCTTCGCTCTGCTCAGGACGACTCTTCCTTTTGTCTTCGCTGCGCTCAGGACGACAGGATCAGTCGCGATTTGTCAGCGCGAACGTGAGTCCCTCGAGCTCCATCGCCATGTTGACCGTCTTCACCGTGACGTCAGCGGGCGCGTTCAACTGGATCGGCGCGAAGTTCAGTACGGCGTGAACTCCAGCCCGCACCACCCGGTCGAGGGCGGCCTGCGCGAACTCGCCGGGGATTGCCAGCACGGCGATGTCCGGCTGCTCGCGCGCCACATCGGCCTCCAGTTGATTCATGTCGCGGACCAGGATTCCTTCGAGTTCGCGGCCGATCTTGTCCGCGTTGGTGTCGTACGCGGCCACGATCTGGAATCCCCGCTGCCGAAACCCGCGGTACTGGGCGAGCGCCGCGCCGATCTTGCCGGCGCCGATGATGACGACGCGCCACTCCTTGCCGAGACCGAGGATCTCGCGCAGTGCGGTCGTCAGCTCGGGCACCGAGTATCCCAGCCCTCGCTTGCCGAACGAGCCGAAGAACGACAGGTCCTTTCGCACCTGTGCCGACGTCGTACCGCCGCGACGCGCCAGCGCGTCGCTCGAGACAGTCGCCAATCCGCGCTCCTCGAATTCCTCGAGGAAACGCAGGTAGATCGAGAGTCGGCGGACAGTGGAATCGGCGATTCGTTTCACGGCGTCAGCGGGGCTTGTGAATTGATTCACAAGCTAGCAATCGCCGCCATGCCGCACCAGCCGCGATCGTCAACCTCACGGCAACCGCATGCACCGCATGAGCATGCGTCCGCCCGGAGGTGCGACGCGCGGGCTCGCGCACGCTCCCGACCGATATATTGCGCGTGATGAGCGGAGAACAATTGCCTCTGGGCGGCGTCGATCCCGTGAGCGGGACACGAGTGGAGCCATTCGCCACGCCTGGCGTGACGACGCGCCCGCAATCCACGCTGCTCTCCGAGCGCGCTGCGGAGTACCTGAAGTCGGGGCCGGCCGACTCCTCCGCGCTCATCGCCAACGTCTGCCAACTCTCCGCCGTGCCTTCGCTGGTGGCCGAGCACCTCGCGGTCACCCTCCTGCGTGATCAGCCACGCTTCGCTCGGACCGCGGACGGGGGCTGGCGTCTGAGCGAGCCTGCGACGCCACGCTGGCGAGTGCCGGCGGCGCGGGCGAACGAAGCGCAGGGTGCGGAGACTCCCGAGCGGACCGCTGGAGCGAGGCACGCTGACGAGTCGGAGCAGTTCGAGAGCACGGAACCGTTACTCTCGGCGCTCTCCTTCGCCGTCGTCGACGTCGAGACCACCGGTGGCCGGCCGCACGCCGGAGACCGCATCACCGAGATCGCCGTGGTGACGGTGAAGGACGGCGCCGTGGCGGGTGTGTTCGAGACGCTCGTGAATCCCGAGCGCGCCATTCCGCCCTTCATCACTCGGCTCACCAACATCTCGTGGGAGATGGTGCGCGACAAGGCGCCATTCCGCGACGTCTGCGCCGACATCGTGAATGCGCTGGAAGGTCATGTGTTCGTGGCGCACAATGCGAACTTCGACTGGCGCTTCGTCAGTGCGGAGGTAGGCCGAAGCAGCGGCCGCGAGCTGACGGGGCGGCGCCTGTGTACGGTGCGTCTTGCGCGCCGCCTGTTGCCGCAGCTTCGCTCGCGATCGCTGGATTGGGTGGCGCGGCACTACGACGTGGAGATTCCGCACGGCATGCGACATCGCGCGGCCGGTGACGCGCTGGCGACGGCGCATTGCCTGCTGCGCCTCCTCGACGACGCGAATTCGCACGGGTGCGCGCGGTGGTCGGACCTCGAGCGTTTTCTCGCCACCGGAAGCGCGGCGCCGAAACCGAGACGCAGCAGGAGGCGGAGCGCACTGCCACAGCCGGTGGACCGGGATACGACTGCTTGAAGCACGTGAACCGTGAACCGTGAACCGTGAACGGTAAACCAGCAACGGTCATGACATTAGCAACAAGGCGCTCGTCGACCGGGACGATTCCGCGCGCCAGTCAGCAGGAGAGCCATGAGCGTGGAGCGACGAGCGATGAGCAATGGGCGATGAGTAGCATGCCACTCATTGCCCAATGCTCACGGCCCCATGCACCCCGCTCCCCGCTCTCCTTCTGATCTTGCTCAGTCACGGTTCACGGTTCACAGCTCACAGTTCACGGTTGACGGTTCACAGCTCACAGTTCACAGGCTCCCGGTTTCCCCAATGCCCCTTCTTCCCCTCGTTCAGTCCCGCACCGTCGGCGCGCTCACCGTGCATGCGCTTCAGGCGGGTCTGCAGCAGCTCGACGGCGGCGCGATGTTCGGCGTGGTGCCGAAGACGCTGTGGGAGCGGAAGATTCCGGCGGACGCGCGCAACCGCATCCCGCTCGGCATGCGCTGCCTCCTCCTCGAGCACCGCGACGGTCTCGTGCTGATCGATACGGGCGTCGGCGACAAGGAAACCGAGAAGTTCCACGGCATCTACGGCGTGGAGAACGCTCCGGTTGGCGACGTGGGCCCGACGCAGCTGGAGAGTGCGCTCGCGGAGGCGGGATTCAGCGCCGCGGACGTCACGCTCGTCATCAACTCCCACCTGCACTTCGACCATGCCGGCGGTAATACGCGTCGATCCGACGATGCCGGACCCGTTCCGAGCTTCCCGAACGCGCGATATGTCGCCCGACGCGGGGAATGGGACTGGGCACATCGGGCGAACGAACGAACGTCGGCCAGCTATTTCCCCCATAACTACGAGCCGTTGCAGTCGGCCGGACTTCTCGAGCTCGTCGACGCCGACGTGGAGCTGCTGCCGGGAATCTCCCTTCGCCACACGCCAGGCCACACCCCGCATCATCAGGGCGTGCTGATCGAGTCCGCGGGCGAGCGCCTGTTCTACCTCGCCGATCTCGCGCCGACCACGGCGCACGTGCCGCTGCCATGGATCATGGGATACGACGTCGAGCCGCTGGTGACGCTGGAAAGCAAACGTCGGCTGTGGGCCGAGGCCGCCGCCGAACGCTGGACGATGGTGTTCGAGCATGACGCGGTACACGCGTTCGGCCGGATCCACGCGGACGGGAAGGGATACGCTGTCGAGGTGCTCTAGGTCTCCGCGCGAGGGACGGATCGGTGAGTCAACGTCCACGGCCGAGCTGACAGCTGCGAGTTGTCAGCCTGAGAAGTGAGTACCGCGGCACCGCAGTTCGTCACGCTGACGCCCCGGTCCTGCGACCCGTTCACCGGCACGGCGTAACAAGCAGTTTCAGTCAGCTCACAGCTTGCAGCTATCAGCTCGGCCGTGACAACTCCCTCACTTGCCCCGCACCGAGATGCCGGCCACGCCCACCTTGACCCACACCCCCAAGCGATCTAACTTGAACTCTGACAACTAGCTAAGCGGGCAGCTGATCACTGATTGACTGCCCCACCCTCTGGCCCTCGCAATGCAGCGAGGTGTGCTACAGGAGTCCAGGATTTTCACGCGACCTCCACCCGAGTGGGAGAGGAGTCGCGCGTCTTTGCGGACTCTTCTCCAGAAGGTCCGCTTTTTTGTGCTCCCTATCCGAGGCTACCAGTATTCAGGACACCACGAAGCGCGTGCGGGTCAATCGCATGATCCGCATCAGCCCGGTCCGCGTGATCGGCGCCGATGGTTCGCAACTCGGAATTCTCGAGGTGGACGCGGCGCTGCGCATGGCGGAGGATGCCGGGCTGGATCTCGTCGAAGTCGCCGCGACGGCTCGTCCCCCGGTCGTCCGCATCATGGACTACGGGAAGTACAAGTTCGAGATGGCGAAGCAGGCCCGGGTCGCGAAGAAGAAGCAGCACGTGATCGAGTTGAAGGAAGTGAAGTATCGGCCTGGCATCGACGATCACGATTTCGACACCAAGACCCGGCACGCGCGACGCTTCCTGGAAGAGAAGAACAAGGTGAAGGTGACCATGATGTTCCGTGGTCGGCAGGTCGCCCATCCCGAGCTCGGCCAGGCCGTGCTCGATCGGGTGAGCAGTCAGTTGTCGGACATCGCGAAGATCGAGAGCGCGGGCCGACTGGAAGGGAAGTCGATGACGATGATCCTGACGCCCAAATAAAGAGAGCGAGTCATGCCGAAGATGAAGACCCACAAGGGCGCTGCGAAGCGTTTCAAGCTGACCGGCTCGGGGAAGGTCAAGCGCTACAAGGCCTTCAAGAGCCACATCCTCACCAAGAAGACCTCCAAGCGGAAGCGCAATCTGCGCCGCGCGGGGCTCATCGCCACGAACGGCGAGCAGAAGCGAATCAAGCGCCTCATTCAGGCCGCGTAATAGGAGCCGACTATGCCACGCGCCGTATCGAACGTCCCGCGCCTCAAGCGGAAGAAGCAGATCCTCAAGCACGCCAAGGGCGCCTTCGGCGCTCGCTCCAAGCTGTGGAAGGCGGCGAAGGAAAACGTCGAGCGTGGGTGGAAGTACGCCTACCGCGACCGCAAGAACAAGAAACGCGATTTCCGTCGCCTGTGGATCGTCCGCATCAACGCGGCGGCCCGCTTGCACGACATGAGCTACAGCATCTTCATCAACGGCCTCGGACTCGCCGGTATCGAAGTGGATCGGAAGATCCTCGCCGATATCGCCGTGCGCGATCCCGAGGCGTTTGGCGCGCTCGCCGAGAAGGCGCGCGCCGCCCTGAACGCTGCGTAAGTAGTTTCCCGCAGGCACTCGGCGGCGGCGCGACCCTGGGGTCACGCCGCCGCCGAGCCGTTTGCTCACTCGCTGCCGCGGGATGACGGCACACCGCCACGCGCTCTGGCCATGCTTCCTGACACCCCCACGCTCGAGCAGTACCTCACGCATGCGGCCGCACTCGTCGAGCGGGGCACCGCGGCCTTCGCGCAGTCGACGGACGCCGACGCGCTGGAGCACGCGCGCATCCAGTTCCTCGGCGACAAGCGCGGCGAGCTGCTGACGCTTCAGAAAGCACTGGGCGCGCTGCCGCTCGACGCGAGGCGCGACGCGGGACGTGCGTTCAACGAGGCCAAGACCTCCCTCGGCGCAGCGCTCGCGCAGCGACAGGCCGACGTACGGAACGCGACGTCCGCCCGCCCAACGCTCGACCTCACCATGCCCGCCCGTCACCGATGGCGCGGCGCGCACCATCCCGTCACGCTCGTGATCGACGAGATCGTCGGGATCTTCCGCGAGCTCGGCTTCACCGTCGCCCTCGGGCCCGAGAGCGAGTCGGAGTGGTACAACTTCACCGCGCTGAATTTCCCGCCCGACCACCCGGCGCTCGACATGCACGACACGCTGTACCTCGGCGAGGGCGCGCTGCTGCGCACCCATACGTCACCCGTGCAGGTGCGCACCCTCCAGCGCCACGCGCCGCCCATCCGCATCCTCGCGCCCGGTACGGTGTTCCGACGCGATCCGTTCGACGCATCACACGCCCCCGCGTTCGCGCAGCTCGAGGGCCTCGCGGTGGACGAGGGCATCTCTTTCGTGGACCTCAAGGCGACACTCACCCACTTCGCACGGCGGTTCTTCGGGGTGCAGACCCGCACGCGGTTCCGCCCCAGCTTCTTTCCCTTCACCGAGCCATCGGCCGAAATGGACGTCGAGTGCCAGCTCTGCCACGGCAGCGGGTGCGCGGCGTGCAAGGGCACCGGCTGGATGGAGATCATGGGTTCCGGCATGGTGCACCCACGCGTGCTGGAGGCCGCGGGTGTGGACAGCGAGCGGTACACCGGCTGGGCTTTCGGCATGGGGCCCGCGCGCATCGCAATGCTGCGCTACGGACTGCCTGACATCCGGCTGCTTTACGATTCCGACGTGCGATTCCTGCAGCAGGTCGCCGAATGAACGCCTCGGTCGAATGGCTGTCCGCCTTCGTCGACACGGGCCTCTCGGCCACCGCCGTGCGCGACTTGATCACCGCGCACACCGCGACGGTGGATGAGCTTGTGGCGCTGCGCGCGGACCTCGCGCC
>JANLTI010000059.1:0-19011 GCA_031362845.1 Gemmatimonadaceae bacterium
CCGGTGCCCTCGACGCGTACGAGCTCAACGTGAGCTGCCCCAACGTGAAGGCCGGCGGACTCGAGTTCGGCGCGGATCCGGACGCCCTGGCCGAGGTGGTGCGCCGCGCCCGGCGCGTCACAAGCAGACCGCTCTTCGTCAAGCTGTCGCCCACCCTGCCCGATATCGCGCGCAGCGCGTCGATTGCAGTGGATGCAGGTGCAGATGCGCTCACGCTGGTCAACACGCTGCCGGGACTCGTGATCGACGTCTCGCAGCGTCGCGCGGCGCTGGGGTTCGGGACCGGTGGAGTGAGTGGGAGCGCTCTCCTGCCGATTGGTGTCCTGGCCACGTGGAAGGTGCGCCGCGCGGTGACGGTCCCGCTGTTCGGGATCGGCGGGGTCGGGTCGTGGAGTGACGCGCTCCAATACATATTGGCCGGCGCATCGCTGGTGGGTATCGGGACGGCGATGCTGCGCGATCCGCGGGCGCCGGAACGCGTCGTGCGCGATCTGGAGCGGTGGTGCGGGAAGAACGGAATCGACCGGTTGTCGGACCTGACTGGATCGCTCACGGTGTCGTCCTGATCGATCGCCCGAGTGCGCCGCGAGCGATCCCGATCGTCGCGCTGGACGTGGCGTCGGCGGCCGAAGCGCTCGGACTGGCCCGTCTGCTGGGTGACAGCTGCCGGTTCTACAAGGTCGGGAGCGAGCTGTTCACCGCAGCGGGCGCTGCGATCGTGCATGAGTTGCAGGACGAACTCGGAGCCGACGTGTTCCTCGATCTCAAACTGCATGACATTCCGAACACCGTGGCCGGGGCGGTGCGAAGCGCTGCGGCGCTGGGGGTGCGCCTGTTGACCGTGCACGCGTCCGGCGGCCGCGCGATGCTGGAGGCGGCGCAGGACGCGGCGCAAAGCTCGGCTGCTCGCGGATCGGCGTGCGACCTGCTTGCGGTCACCGTCCTCACGTCGCTCGACGCCGCATCGCTTGGTGAGGCATGGGGGCGCGACGGCGTGCTGGTGGAGCGCGAGGTCCTCCGCCTGGCGGCCGTCGCAGCGGAGAGCGGACTGCACGGCGTCGTGTGCAGCGGGGCGGAGGCGGCGGCGGTCCGCAATGCGCACGGCGACCGACTCGCGATGCTGGTACCGGGGATTCGTCTGGCGGGCGGATCGGCACACGATCAGCGTCGGGTCATGACGCCGTCGGCCGCACAATCGGCGGGAGCCCGGTACCTCATTCTCGGACGGGCCGTGACGGCGGCAGCGGATCCGAGGCGTGCGATGCAGACCGTATTATCGGAGCTCGCGGCGGGTCTTTGAGGGTCGCGTCGTCGGTGTTTCCGCGTCGGCTGCTGGACGTCTGAACTCGCCGTATCTCGCGGGGTTGCGTGAAGTTACCGCCCTCATTATCCTACGAGTCTGACCCGGAAATTCTCACGTTTTGCATCGATGGTGGTTTCGTGAAAGTCCGCAGCAGCGTCAAGCCGATCTGCGAGCACTGCAAGGTTGTCAAGCGCAACGGCGTGACTCGCATCATCTGCAAGCGCAATCCAAAGCACAAGCAACGTCAGGGCTGACAAGCACATGGCTCGTATTTCTGGCATCGATCTCCCGAAGGACAAAAAGGTCGAGATCGGTCTGACCTACATCTTCGGCATCGGACGCGCGTCCGCCCTGGAGATCCTGGAGAAGGCGGGGATCGACGCAAGTCTGCGCATCCGCGACCTGACCGACACCGACGTGCAGAAGTTGCGCGGCGTGATCGAGAAGGAATATCGCGTGGAAGGCGCGCTCCGGACGGAAGTCGCCATGAACATCAAGCGACTGATGGACATCGGATCGTATCGTGGCATTCGCCACCGTCGCGGGCTGCCGGTTCGTGGCCAGCGCACGCACACCAATGCGCGCACGAAGAAGGGCCCGCGCCGCGCGATTGCCGGCAAGAAGAAGGTAACCAAGTAACGTATGGCGACTGGAAAGAAGGCGAAGAAGGTGGTGGAGGCGGAGGGTGTCGCACATGTGAACGCGACGTTCAACAACACCACGATCACGATCACCGACCCGCGCGGCAACACCATCGCGTGGGGATCGAGCGGGAAGGCGGGGTTCAAGGGCTCCAAGAAGAGCACCCCCTTCGCGGCGACGGTGGCGTCGGAGCAGGCGGCGCGCGAAGCGCTGACGGCCGGCGTGAAGCGTGTGCACGTGCGAGTGCAGGGTCCGGGCAGTGGTCGCGAGTCCGCCATTCAGGCGCTCGCCTCCGCGGGGCTCCAGGTGAAGTCGATCAAGGACGTGACGCCGATTCCGCACAACGGCTGCCGTCCTCCGAAGCGTCGGAGAGTCTGAGATGGGTCGCTATACAGGACCAAGCTGCCGCCAGTGTCGCCGCGAGGGCACGAAGCTGTTCCTCAAGGCCACGAAGTGCTTCACGGAGAAGTGCCCCGTCGAGCGGCGTCCGTACGCGCCCGGCCAGCACGGCCAGGCGACGGCCCGCCGTCGCAAGGCGTCGGAGTTCTCGAAGCAGCTTCGCGAGAAGCAGAAGATCAAGCGCATGTACGGCGTGAGCGAGAAGCAGTTCCGCAACACGTTCGAGAAGGTGAGCTCGCAGCCCGGCATCACGGGCCACAACCTGCTCGCCGCGCTCGAGACGCGTCTGGACAATGTCGTGTATCGCATGGGATTCGCCGGCAGCCGCAAGGCGGCCCGCCAGCTGATCCGTCATCGGCACGTCGAAGTGAACCAGAAGGGCGTCGACATTCCGAGCTTCCATGTGCAGCCGGGTCAGGAAGTCCGGATGCGTGTGAAGTCGCGCGAGCAAGTGTCGGTGCTGACGGCGATGGATCAGTCGTCGCGTGGCGCGCCGCTCTCGTGGATCGCGGTGGACAAGGAGACGTTCAGCGGACGCGTGCTCGAGAAGCCCGCCCGTACGAGCATCCCGATCGCCGCGCAGGAACAGCTAGTCGTGGAGCTGTACTCGAAGTAACCGAGCGGCGTACGGGGCGTGGCGTGCGGCGAACGGCTGACGTTGCAACTCGTGCGTGGCGCATCCGTACGCAGTTTGCCGCATCGTGGTTCGCTGTACGCGGTACGCACCACCGCTGGTCGGGGCCCCAACCCCTTTACGAGTCTGCCACGCGTTGGGGGCGAGGCAGAGCGTTTCCGGCCGTCGACCGCCGGAATGACCCGAAACTCCTGAAAGACTCATGGCATCAACGATTGATCTCCGCGGGCTCGTCCGTCCGCAGCTGGTCGAAGCGACCAAGCGCGAGGACAACCCGAACGTCGCCGAATTCCGCCTCCAGCCGCTCGAGCGCGGGTTCGGCCATACGCTTGGCAACGCCATGCGCCGCATGCTGCTGTCCTCTCTTCGCGGCGCGGCCGTGTGGGGCGTTCGCATCGACGGCGTCGTGCACGAGCATCAGACGATCCCCGGCGTGGTCGAGGACGTCCACCAGATCATCGGCAACCTCAAGACGCTGACGCTGACGCTGGCGGAGGACGTCGAGACCGCCGTGCTGCACATCCAGAAGAACGGAATCGGTGCGGTGACGGCCGGCGACGTGTCCTCCGTGAGCGGCGTGCGCATCGTCAATCCGTCGCACCACATCCTCACGCTGCAGGACGACCGCGATCTCAACATCGAGCTCTACGTCAACAAGGGCCGCGGCTACATCGAATCCGACCAGCACCCGCTCGATCGCGGCCTGCCGGTGGACCTGGTGCGCATCGACTCCATCTACAACCCGGTCCGCCGCGCGAACTTCTCGGTGGCCGAGACGCGCGTCGGACAGCGGACCGACTACGATCGCCTGACGCTGACGGTCGAGACGAACGGCACCATCACGCCCGAAGAGGCGGTGAGCTATGCCGCCGCGCTCGCACAGACACACTTCCAGTATTTCGTCGAGTTCGGCTCGCACAGCTCCGCCCCGGTCGCGGGCGGCGCAATGGACGGGAGTGCGACGGACGGCGTCAAGATGCAGGGCCTGCTCAAGACCCCCATCGATGACCTCGAGCTGTCGGTGCGCTCGGTGAACTCGCTCAAGAACTCCAACATCCGGAGCCTGGGCGACCTGGTCCGGCAGACGGAGAGCCAGATCCTGCAGGTGAAGAATTTCGGCAAGAAGTCGCTCCAGGAGATCGCTGATCTGCTCGAGCGTGAAGGACTGAACTTCGGCATGCGGTTCGAGGAGAATGGGGAAGGCGTTCGCGTGCTCGATTGGGGCACGCCGCCGAGCCAGGCTGCCGCCGCCGCACCCGACGACGAAGAGGAGTAACAGCGATGCGTCACCGGAAGGCTGGACGGCAACTGCGCCGAACGAGCGAGCAGAAGCTCGCCCTCATGCGGAACCTTGCGACCTCGCTGATCGAGAGCGAGCGGATCGAGACGACCGAGGCGAAGGCCAAGGAGCTCCGGCCGTTCATCGAGAAGCTGGTGACGAAGGCCCGCGCCGGAACGCTGCACGCGCGCCGGCTGGCCATCCGTCACATTCACAAGCGCGCCGCGGCGGACAAGCTGTTTCAGGAGATCGGGCCGAAGTTCGCGACGCGTCACGGCGGCTACACGCGCATCCTGAAGACCGGCCACCGCAAGGGTGACGGCGCGGAGATGGCGATCATCGAGTTCTGCCAGGACTGAGACCATGGCCATCCAGCGCAATCGCTGCTATCACTGCGACAAGGGCGTCGCGTTCGGAAACAACGTGTCCCACGCGAACAACAAGACGCGCCGGACGTGGAAGCCGAACCTGCAGGTCGTCCGCACGCTCGTGGGCGGGAAAATCACGAAGGTGAAGGTCTGCACGCGCTGCCTCAACGCGGGCAAGGTGCCGCGTGCGCCGCGCGGCGTGCTGGTGGCCTGACCGGGCCGAATCGGTCGCCCGTCACCCTGAAGGGAGCTCTCCGGGGCTCCCTTTTGCGTCTCCGTCCCTACTTTCCCTCCATGCGTACCGCACTCATCACCGGCATCACCGGACAGGATGGCTCGTACCTCGCCGAGCTGCTGCTCGAGAAGGGGTATCGCGTCGTCGGTGTGGTCCGTCGCAGCTCGACGACCCCCTATGAGCGCATCGCGCATCTGGTGGACCGCGTCGAGCTCATGTCGGCCGATCTGCTGGACCAGACGTCACTCACGGACGTCGTGCACGAATCACAGCCGGACGAGATCTACAACCTGGCAGCGCAGAGCTTCGTGCAGACGTCGTGGACGCAGCCGGTACTGACCGGCGAATTCACGGCGCTGGGTGTGACGCGGATGCTCGAAGCCATGAAGAAGGCGGCGCCGAAGTCGCGATTCTATCAGGCCAGCTCGAGCGAGATGTTCGGCAAGGTGGTGGAGGTTCCCCAGCGCGAGTCCACGCCGTTCTATCCCCGCTCTCCCTACGGCGTGGCCAAGGCGTATGGACACTGGATCACGCTGAACTACCGCGAGAGCTTCAACCTCTACGCGGTCTCGGGCATCCTGTTCAACCACGAGAGTCCCCGGCGCGGTCTCGAGTTCGTCACGCGCAAGGTCACCGACGGCGCGGCGCGCTGCAAGTTGGGGGTGTCCAGGGAGCTGCGACTCGGCAACCTGGACGCGCGCCGAGACTGGGGCTTCGCCGGCGACTACGTCGACGCGATGTGGCGCATGCTCCAGCAGGACGAGCCGGACGACTATCTCGTCGCGACGAACGAGACGTGGTCGGTGCGGCAGCTGTGCGAGGAAGCCTTCGCGGCGGTGGACCTGGACTATCGCGACTACGTGAAGCACGACAACCGGTTCGACCGACCGGCCGAGGTTGATCTGCTCATCGGGGATCCAGCGAAGGCCCGTGAAAAGCTCGAGTGGGAGCCGACGGTCCGCTTTCCGCAGCTCGTGCGCATGATGGTGGACGCCGATCTTGCGCGGCACGCATCAGCGAAGTGACGACACGCGCGCTGGTCACGGGGGGAAGTGGCTTCGTCGCGCAGTGGGCGATCAAGGCGATGCTGGAGCGCGGATGGCAGGTGACCGGTGCAACGCACGGCGCGCGCTCGACGGGCGAGGTGCTCACGCCCTCGGAGCTCGATGCGGTGACCTGGGTGCCCGCCGACGTCACCCGTCAGGCCGAGGTGGCGACGCTCGTCGACGAGGCGCGGGCCGACGTGGTGCTGCATCTGGCCGCACTGAGCCATGTGCCCGATGCCGCGCGGAACCCCGGCTACGCGTACGAGGTGAACACGGTGGGCACGGTGCGGCTGCTCGCCGAAGTCCGGCGCCATCGCGCGGCGGGCACGGGTGACCCATTGGTGCTCGTGGTAGGCTCGGCCGAGCAGTACGGCCGACACGAGATCAATGCGATGCCGATTCACGAGAGCGCCGAACAGCGTCCGCTCACGCTGTACGCGGCGTCCAAGGTCGCCCAGGAGGTCGCCGCGCTGCAGGCGTACCGGAGCGACGGCGTCCGGGTGGTGTGCACCCGGAGCTTCAGCCATTCGGGCATCGGCCACGGCGCGCAGTTCCTGTTGCCGTCGCTGGTGACCCGGGCGCTCGCGCTCCCCGCGTCGGGCGGGACGCTGCAGATCGGCAACGGCGACACCGTGCGGGATTTCCTGCATGTGCGCGATGTGGTGGAGGGATATCTTTCCCTGTGCGCGACGGGTGCGGCTGGCGAGGCGTACAACGTGTGCAGTGCGGAAGGCGTGAGTGTGCGCGCCTTGGCGCAGCGCGTCCTGCATCGCCTCGGTCGCACGGCGACCATCGTGTCGGCCGACGTGCACTCCCGTTCCGTCGACGTACCGATGCAGGTGGGCAGCAACAACAAGTTGTGCCGAGCGACCGGATGGAGTCCCCGGCGGTCGCGCGACGACATCATCGACGACCTGATCCATGCCGCGACGCGCTGACCTGCACCGAATCCTCGTCATCGGGTCGGGACCGATCATCATCGGCCAGGCGGCCGAATTCGACTACTCGGGTACCCAGGCCACAAAGGCGCTTCGCGAGGAAGGGTACGAGGTGATTCTCGTGAACTCGAATCCGGCGACGATCATGACGGATCCCGAGATCGCCGACCGCACCTACATCGAGCCGGTCACTCCGGAATTCGTCGAGCTGATCATCGAGCGGGAGCGTCCGGACGCGCTCCTCCCGACGATGGGCGGGCAGACCGCGTTGAACGTGGCGATGGCGCTGGCGCAGAATGGCGTGCTCGAGAAGTTCGGGGTCGAGCTGATCGGCGCCAATGCGCGGGCGATTGCCATTGCCGAAGACCGCAAGCTGTTCGGCGAGGCGATGGAGCGGCTCGGACTCGGTGTCGCGACCGGCGGAATCGCGCACGACTTCGACGAGGCGCTCGCGCTGCTGGACGTGAGCGGATTCCCGGCCATCGTGCGACCGTCGTTCACGATGGGCGGAACCGGCGGCGGGATCGCGTACAACCGCGATGAGTTCGAGTCGATCGTGCGCCACGGATTCCGCGAGAGCCCGACGAGCCAGATCCTGATCGAGCGATCACTGATCGGCTGGAAGGAGTTCGAGCTCGAGGTGATGCGCGATCGCTACGACAACGTCGTCATCGTCTGCTCGATCGAGAATCTGGATCCGATGGGGGTGCATCCGGGTGACTCGATCACCGTGGCGCCGGCGATGACGCTGACCGATCGCGAGTATCAGACGATGCGCGACGCGGCGGTCGCGATCATTCGCGAAGTCGGAGTCGATGCGGGTGGCTGCAACATCCAGTTCGCGATCAACCCGCGCGACGGCGAGATGGTCGTGATCGAAATGAATCCACGCGTCTCCCGGTCGTCCGCGCTCGCCAGCAAGGCCACCGGATTCCCCATCGCGCGCATCGGCGCCAAGCTCGCCGTCGGCTATCGGCTCGACGAGATCCCGAATGACATCACGAGAACGACGCCGGCCTCGTTCGAGCCGGTGCTGGATTACGTCGTCGTGAAGATGCCGCGCTTCGCGTTCGAGAAATTTCCCTCCGCCAGCCCGTTGCTGACGACGCAGATGAAGAGCGTTGGAGAGGCGATGTCGATCGGCCGCACGTTCAAGGAGGCGTTCCAGAAGGCGATGCGCGCCCTGGAAACGGGACGCCCGGGGTGGACGATCGGTCAGCGGCTGATCGACGACCGGCTCGCCGACGACACGCTCGAGACCCTGCGTGGAGCGCTGCGCCAACCGACACCGGAGCGCATCTATCAGGTCAAGCGTGGCTTCCTCCTCGGGATGTCCGTCGACGAGCTGTACGACCTGACGGCGATCGACCGCTGGTTCCTCTCCCAGATGGAGGAGCTGGTGGACGCGGAGCGGTGGTTCACGGGCGTCGCGTCCGTGGATGCGCTCGTGCTGCGGCGCATGAAGCAGCTTGGTTTTTCGGACCGCCAGCTGGCCGAACTGCGCGACGGGCAGGAGCGCGACGTTCGAGAACTTCGGTGGTCGCTGGGCGTGCGGCCGGCGTACAAGATGGTCGATACCTGCGCCGGGGAGTTCCCGTCGGCCACGCCGTATCTGTACGGCAGCTACGAGGAAGAAAGTGAATCGCCGAGAAGCGGGCGGCCGTCCGTGGTGATTCTCGGGAGCGGGCCGATCCGGATCGGGCAGGGAGTCGAGTTCGACTACTGCTGCGTGCGCGCGGCGATGGCGCTCCGTCAGCAGGGATACGAGACGATCATGATCAACTCGAATCCCGAGACGGTGTCCACCGACTTCGACACCTCGGACAAGCTTTACTTCGAGCCCCTGACACTCGAGGACGTGCTCGAGATCGTCGATCGCGAGCAGCCGATGGGCGTGATCGTCCAGCTGGGCGGGCAGACGCCGCTCAAGCTGACGCGCGGGCTCGAGGCGGCGGGCGTGCGCATCCTCGGGACCTCGCCGGACTCGATCGACGCCGCAGAAGACCGGCGTCGGTTCGAGGCGATCGCGAGGGAGATCGGACTCACGCAGCCGCCCAACGGCACCGCAACGAGCGTCGAGGAGGCCCTGGAGGCAGCCGAGCGCATCGGGTATCCAGTACTCGTGCGGCCAAGCTACGTGCTGGGTGGTCGGGCGATGCAGATCGTGTACGATGCGCCGTCGCTCGAGGAGTATTTCCTCAAGGCAGCTCGTGTCTCGGAAGAGCGGCCGGTCCTGATCGATCGCTTCCTCGAGGATGCGTACGAGGTGGACGTGGACGCCCTCTCCGACGGCGAGCGGGTGGTGATCGGCGGCGTGATGCAGCACATCGAGGACGCCGGCATCCACTCGGGAGATTCCGCCTGCGTCCTCCCGCCATACCTGATCGGCGAGAAGGACCTGCAGACGATGCGCGACCAGACCGTCGCGATGGCGAAGGCGTTCAAGGTGGTGGGCCTGATCAACGTGCAGTTCGCGATCCGGCATGGGATCGTGTACGTACTCGAAGTCAACCCTCGCGCGAGCCGCACCATCCCGTTCGTCTCGAAGGCGATCGGCGTGCCGCTCGCGTCCCACGCGGCGCGCGTGATGTGTGGCGAGACGCTGGAGCAGATCGGCTTCACCGAGGAGGTGATTCCCCCCTTCGTGTCGGTGAAGGAAGCGGTGTTTCCGTTCAACAAGTTCGCGGGCACTGATCCGATTTTGGGACCGGAGATGCGGTCGACGGGCGAGGTGATGGGCATCTCGGATTCCTTCGGGAGCGCGTTCGCGAAAGCGCAGCTGGCCGCGTCGAACGGCCTGCCGCTCAGCGGGGCCATCCTGATCACCGTGAACGACACCGACAAGCCGACGATGACGCCGATTGCACGACGCTTTCACGAGATGGGCTTTCTGCTGTTCGCGACCGGGGGCACGCATCGCTACCTGCGCGCGCGCGGCATCCCGGCGACGGCGGTGCTCAAGGTGCACGAGGGTCGGCCGAACTGCATGGACATGATCGTCAACGGGGACGTCCAGCTCCTCGTCAACACGCCGTTCGGCAAGCACTCGCTGCGTGACGACTATACGCTTCGCCAGGCGGCGATCCGTCACCGGGTGGCGTACACCACGACACTGTCGGCGGCGAGCGCGGCGTCGGACGCGATCCTCTCCCTCCGCTCGCGCATGCCCACCGTCCGGTCGCTCCAGGAGTGGCAGGCGGACATCCGCGGTCACGGGACCACGTCATGAGTGTTCATGCGGATGCGTTCGTGCACGAATCGGCGTACGTGGACGAGGGCGCGACCATCGGCGCCGGATCGAAGGTCTGGCACTTCTGCCATGTGCTCGGTGGGGCGGTCATCGGAGAGCGGTGCTCGCTTGGACAGAATGTCGTCGTCATGAACGGGACGAAGATCGGTACGAACGTGAAGATCCAGAACAACGTGTCCGTCTATGAAGGCGTGGAACTGGAGGACGATGTCTTCTGCGGGCCGTCGATGGTCTTCACGAACGTCATGAATCCCCGGAGTCACGTGTCGCGGAAGAACGAGTATCGGCGCACGCTCGTGCGGAGGGGCGCGTCGATCGGCGCCAATGCGACGATCGTCTGCGGGACGACGCTGGGCGAGTACGCGTTCATCGGTGCGGGCGCCGTCGTGGCGCACGACGTTCCGGCGTTCGCGTTGATGGTCGGCGTTCCGGCGCGACGCGTCGGGTGGATGTGCCAGTGCGGCGAGCGGCTGCCGGACGGAGGTGCGGGTCGATGCGCTCACTGCGGTTCGACCTACCTGTCCAGCGAGGGCGTCGTTCGTCAACTGGCCGGGCCGAACCTGGAGGTGGCGCGATGAGCGCGATGCTCCGGCCCGTGGACGGCGACGTGCGGATCGCGCTACTCGGCTGCGGTCGGATCTGTCGCAATCACCTCGACGCGATCGCCAGGGTCGATGGTCTGCGATTGGTGTCCGTGGCGGACGTCGATCGCGCGCGCGCCGAGGCGGTTGGCGCGGAGCAGGGAGTGCCTGCGTTCGGCACCCTCGATGAGATGCTCCTGGCGGTGCCGTCCGATCTGGTCGCGATCTGCACGCCGTCCGGTTTACACCCCGAGCACGGCATCCTGGCGGCGCACCATGGCAGACATGTGCTGACCGAGAAGCCGATGGCCATCTCGCTTCAGGGGGCCGATCAATTGGTCCAGGCCTGCGATACGGCGGGCGTTCAACTGTTCGTCGTGAAGCAGAACCGACTCAACCCGCCCATCCAGTTGCTCAAGCGAGCAGTGGACAAGGGCCGGTTCGGGCGACTGTACATGGTGAACGTGACGGTGCGATGGACGCGTCCGCAGGAGTATTACGATGCGGAACCGTGGCGCGGGACGTGGGAGTTCGATGGCGGCGCGATCATGAATCAGGCGTCCCACTACGTCGACCTGATGCAGTGGCTAGTCGGTCCGGTGGAGAGCGTCCTCGCGAAGACGGCCACGCAGGCGCGGCGGATCGAAGCCGAGGATTCCGGCGCGGCGGTGATGCGATTCCGTTCCGGCGCGCTCGGGGTGCTCGAGGTGAGCGTCCTCACGTACCCGCGCAACCTCGAGGGCTCGATCACGCTGCTCGGCGAGAAGGGCTCCGTGAAGATCGGCGGCACGGCGGTGAACCGGGTGGAGCACTGGTCGTTCGCTGATTATGACGACGACGACAAGCTCGTTGACGCGGCGAATTCCAATCCACCCACCGTGTACGGGTTCGGACACGAAGGCTATTACCGGAACGTGCTCGCCGTCCTGCGCGGCGACGCCAAGGCGGAAACAGATGGCCGAGCGGGCCGCAAATCGCTGGAGCTCATTCTCGGCATCTACGAGTCGGCGCGCACGGGTCGCGAGGTCCCGATTCCGATGCGCACGCGGGTCTAGGCCAGTTATACTTCACGGTTCTCCACTCTCCTCTCGCTCCTCGCCCGTCCTCCAATGGCTGTTCCGCTCCTCGATCTCCGCGCCCAGCACGCGACCATTCGTGACGACACGATTGCCGCCGTGCTCCGCATCGTCGACGCGCAGACGTTCATTCTCGGCGACGCCGTCGTCGCGCTCGAGCAGGCGGTCGCCGAGCTGTCGCGCTCGCGCCACGCCATCGGATGCGCGAATGGCACCGACGCGATCCTGCTGGCGATGCGCGCGCTGGATATCGGACGGGGCGATGAGGTGATCACGACCCCGTTCACGTTCTTCGCGACGGCGGGGACGATCCATAATGTGGGCGCGACCCCCGTGTTCGTGGACATCGAGCCGGCGACGTTCAACATCGCACCTGACGCGGCGGCTGCCGCGCGGACCAGCCGCACGCGCGCCGTGATTCCGGTCGACCTCTTTGGCCAGATGGCAGCGGTCGAACGGGTCGCGGCGGCGATGCCGGGAATTCCGGTGATCGAGGACGCGGCGCAGTCGATCGGCGCACGACGACGGATCGACGGCGACTGGGCAATGGCCGGCGAACGGGCGACGATCGGCACGTTCAGTTTTTTCCCATCGAAGAACCTGGGTGGCTTCGGCGACGGGGGGATGATCGTCACGCAGGACGATTCGATCGCCGAGCGGCTGCGGCGACTTCGAGTTCACGGTGGCGCCAAGCAGTACTTCCACGACGAAGTCGGCTACAACAGCCGGCTGGACGCGCTCCAGGCCGCCGTGCTTTCGGCGAAGCTTCCGCATCTTGCGGGATGGAGCGCCAAGCGGCGCGAGAATGCGGGATACTACGATGCCGCGTTCGCGGACCTGGCGCGCGACGGCGCCATCACGACGCCGTTCGTGGAGCCGGAGAACGAGTCGATCTTCAATCAGTACACCGTTCGCGTGCTGGACGGCCGGCGGAACGATCTGCAGGCGTTCCTGAAGGAGCGGGGGATCGGGACGTCCATCTACTACCCGCTGCCGCTCCACCTGCAACCGTGCTTTGCGTATCTGGGCTATCGTGTCGGGCAGATGCCCGAGAGCGAACGCGCCGCGGCCGAAGTGCTGTCCCTGCCCATCTTCCCGGAACTGACGCGGTCGCAACTCGACGAGGTCGTTGCCGGAGTTCACGCCTTCTTTACCCGCTGACATGTCATCACGAGAACTGCTGCGCCGAATCGAAGATCGATCGGCGACCGTCGCCATCATCGGCCTCGGCTACGTCGGACTGCCGCTCGCCGTTGAATTCGCGAAGGTGGGGTACACCGTGATCGGCTACGACGTGAGCCAGCGCGTCGTCGATCTCCTCAACGGTGGATCGTCGCACATCCAGGATGTCCCCGCAGCAGAAGTGAGTGCGCTCGTTCGCGCCGGGAAGTTTCAGGCGACGACCGATGAGACGTTTCTCAAGCGGGCAGACGCGATCGCGATCGCCGTGCCGACGCCCCTGGTGAAGACGCGCGATCCCGACATGAGCTACGTGATGTCGGCGGCGGCGGTCGTCGCGCGCCAGGCGCATGCCGGCCTGCTCGTTGTCCTCGAGAGCACGACGTATCCCGGCACGACGAAGGAGCTGTTGCAGCCGGCGTTCGAGAAGATGGGCTTCACGATCGGCGTGGACGTGTTTCTGGCGTTCAGTCCGGAGCGCGTGGACCCCGGCAACCCCAAGTACAACACGAAGAACACGCCGAAGGTCGTGGGTGGCGTGACGCCTGCCTGTACGGATGTGGCCGTCGCGCTGTACGAAAGCTGCATCGAAACGGTGGTGCGCGTGTCGTCCACCGAGACGGCAGAGCTGGTGAAGCTGCTGGAGAACACCTTCCGGTCTGTCAACATCGCCATGGTGAATGAAATGGCGATCGTCTGCGACAAGCTGGGCGTCGACGTGTGGGAAGTGATCGATGCAGCGGCGACGAAGCCGTTCGGCTACATGAAGTTCACACCGGGTCCGGGAATCGGCGGGCACTGCATCCCGCTCGATCCGCATTATCTCGCGTGGAAGATGCGCGGACTGAACTACAAGACGCGCTTCATCGACCTCGCGAGCGAAATCAACAGCGCGATGCCGGCGTACGTCGTCGCAAAGGTCGCGACGGCACTGAATGAGGACCGCAAGTCGGTGAATGGCAGCCGAGCGCTCGTCGTGGGGGTCGCGTACAAGCGCGACATCGACGACGTGCGTGAGAGCCCCGCGCTGGACATCATTCGTTTGCTCGAGGCGGACGGAGCCGAGGTCGTGTATCACGATCCGTATATCCCGACCGTTCGCGAAGAGGGTCACGAGTGGGCGAGCGTGGACCTGTCCGACGCGGAGCTTGCCAACGCGGACGTCGTCGTGATCGTCACGGATCACAAGGCGATCGACTACCAGCGACTCGCCGATCACGCGCATCTCGTCGTGGATAGTCGCAATGCAATGGCGAAGACCACCGTGAGCCGCGCGCGCATCGTGACGCTGTCGCAGGCCCCGCGCCTGGAGCCGGTCGCGTGAGCGTGACGACGTCGCCTGCCTTATCACCTTCGCTTCAGCACTCGTGAACATCACGGTCATCGGTACGGGGTACGTCGGGCTCGTCGTGGGCGCCTGTCTCGCCGAGACCGGCAACGCGGTGCTGTGCGCGGACGTCGATGTCGCGAAGATCGAGGGACTGACGCGCAACGTCCTGCCGATCTACGAACCGGGGCTGGACGACTACGTCGAGCGCAACCAGAAGCAACAGCGACTCGTCTTCACCACCGACATTCCCGCGGCCGTCCAGTCGGCCGACGTGGTGTTCATCGCGGTGGGGACGCCACCGGATGAGGATGGATCGGCCGATCTCCGGCACGTGCTCGCGGTCGCCGAGCAAATCGGGCGCCACATGCGGCGCGAGCTCGTCGTCGTGACGAAATCCACCGTCCCGGTGGGCACGGCGGCGAAGGTCGCCGAGGCGGTGAACCGGCACGCCACGCTGCCGTTCCACATGTGCAGCAACCCCGAGTTCCTGAAGGAAGGCGCCGCGATCGAGGACTTCATGCGTCCCGACCGAGTCGTCATCGGCGTCGACAGCGACCACGCGCGCAGCGTGATGGCCGAGCTGTATGCGCCCTTCGTGCGCACGGGGAAGCCGATCATCTTCATGGACATCCCGTCGGCGGAGATGACCAAGTACGCCGCCAATGCGATGCTCGCCACGCGCATCTCCTTCATGAACGAGATCGCGAACCTCTGCGAGCGCGTCGGCGCGGATGTCGACAACGTGCGAAAGGGCATCGGGTCGGATGGACGCATCGGCCCGGCCTTCCTCTTCCCCGGCCCCGGGTACGGCGGCTCGTGTTTTCCGAAGGACGTCAAGGCGCTCGTGCGCACGGCGAAGGAGTGCGACGTCCCGCTCCGCGTGCTCGGTGCCGTCGAGGAGGCCAACGATCTCCAGAAGCATCGGTTGTTCGACAAGCTCACGGCGGTCGTCGGCTCGGTGAAGGGACGGCGGATCGCGCTGTGGGGGTTGTCGTTCAAGCCCAACACGGACGATATGCGCGAGGCGCCATCGCTGGTGCTCATCGAGCAGCTGCTGGCGGCGGGTGCCACCGTCGTCGCGCACGATCCCGTGGCGATGCACGAGACCGAGCGACGGATCGGGAAGCGGATCGAGTACGCGGAGAACGGGTATGCCGCGCTGGACGGCGCCGACGCACTCGTGGTGGTGACCGACTGGAACGAGTATCGCCATCCCGATTTTGCACGGATCAAGCGGACGCTGCGTGCCCCGGTCATCGTGGACGGGCGCAACCTCTACGACGGGCGCAAGATGCGCGCACTCGGCTTCACCTACGATTCGATCGGCCGAGGGGGCGTGGCGTGAGAGTGCTCATCACGGGGGCCGCGGGATTCCTTGGCTCGCACCTCACCGACCGTTTTCTCCGCGAAGGGCACAGTGTGGTAGGGCTCGACAACTTCGTCACCGGGCACCCGGACAACATCGCGCACCTGGCCGGCGACGACCGGTTTTCGTTCGTGCGGCACGACATCTCGACGTTCACGACCATCGATGGTCCGCTGGATGGGGTGCTGCACCTCGCCTCGCCCGCCAGCCCGATCGATTACCTCGAGCTGCCGATCCAGACGCTCAAGGTCGGCTCGCTCGGCACCCACAATGCCCTGGGGGTCGCGAAGGCCAAGGGGGCGCGATTCTTCATCGCCTCGACATCCGAGGTGTACGGCGATCCGCTCGTGCATCCGCAGACCGAGGAGTACTGGGGCAACGTAAACCCGGTGGGTCCTCGTGGTGTCTATGACGAGGCCAAGCGATTTGCCGAAGCGATCACGATGGCGTATCACACCTATCACGGGCTCGACACGCGGATCGTGCGGATCTTCAACACCTATGGTCCCCGCATGCGTCCGCGCGACGGGCGCGTGGTCTCGAACTTCATCGTCCAGGCCCTCACCGGGGAGCCGCTGACCATTTACGGGGATGGCTCGCAGACGCGGAGCTTCTGCTACGTCTCCGACGAAGTCGAGGGGCTCTACCGGCTCTTCATGCAGGGTGATCATCGTCCGACGAACATCGGAAATCCCGACGAGTACACGGTTCGGCAGCTGGCCGATCTCGTGGTGGAGCTCACGGGCACGTCGTCGCCGATCGTGTCCGAGCCGCTGCCCGAGGACGATCCGAAAGTGCGGAAGCCCGATATCACGAGGGCGCGCACGATGCTCGGATGGGAACCCACCGTACGTGTCCGTGACGGACTGGCTCGCACGATCGAATACTTCCGGCAGTACGTCGGCACGCCGATGATGGCACGGCGCGCTCCTCGAGCACGACCGTCACCGTCGACACCGCACGTCTCGTGACGCGCGCCGGCGTGGCTGGGTACACTCGCGGGAGGTGGGCGGACGGGCTCAGCCGCTGTATCTTTTCGTGGCTGATGCCGAACGCTGTGGCCTCTCGTGGGTATCTTTCCTCGATATGATCTCTTCCCGACGGGCGCTGGTCGCCACGCTCATCCTGCTCGCGGCGGCTTGCCACCCCGACTTCGAGCTCACGAAGTTTCCGACGAACGAGGCGCTCTACCGCGCCGCCACGGCGGAATTCGCGCGCGGGCGATGGGACAACGCCATCGCCGCGTACGAAAAACTCACGACCGACCTCCCGGCGCGCGATACGCTGCTGCCGCGCTCGCACTGGTATCTCGCCCGCGCGCATCAGGAGCGGTCCGAATGGGTGCTGGCGGCGACGAGCTTCTCGCACCTCACCGAAAGCTTTCCTGACGATACGCTCGCCGACGACGCGTCGCTCGCCGCCGCCCGGTCGTATCGGAAGCTGTGGCGAAAGCCGGCATTGGACCCCACGTACGGCGAGAGCGCGCTGGCCGCGTACAACACGCTGATCGGCCTCTATCCGACGTCACCGCTCATCCCGGCGGCGCGGCGGGAGGTGACCGAGCTCGAGGAGATGTTCGCCCAGAAGAATTACCTGTCGGGCCTGTATTATTTCCGGCGCGGCGGGTACGACTCGGGGATCATCTACTTCAAGGATGTCGTCAACCGGTATCCCGCCTCCGGCGCGGCCCGACTGGCGCAGCTTCGCCTGGTGGAGTCGTACAAGAAGATCCGGTATCGCGAGGACGCGGTGGAAGCGTGCGCGGCGCTCCGGAAGAGCTTTCCGGATGATGCGGAGACCCGTGTGGCGTGCGCGGGCGTCGCGGCCCCTCCGTCGCCGGTCGCGTCGACCCCGGCGACGTCGCCGCCCTCGTCGACCGGTCCGCCTTCGCCGATCGTGCCGCCCACTCCCTGAGGCGTGCGCCTCGGGATCTTCGGCGGCAGCTTCGATCCGCCTCACCTCGGACATCTGCTGCCCGTTCTGGACGCGGCGGAATCGCTCGGTCTCGACGCCGTGCGGTTCGTGCCGGCCGCAACGCAACCGTTCAAGATCGGTCGCGCGAGCGCCGGCCCGCACCATCGCATGGCGATGACGGAGCGGTTGGTGTCGAAGGTGCCGGGCTTCGCGGCGGACTCCATGGAAATCGACCGTGCCGGGTTATCTTTCACGGTCGACACCCTCGCGACGCTGCGAGCCGCGAATCCCGAAGCCGAGCTGGTGCTGCTGGTCGGGGCGGATGCCTTCTCGTTATTCGAGCAGTGGCGTGAGCCAGACCGTATTCGGGCGTTGGCCAGCATCGCCGTGCTGTTGCGGGGGAACGGGGACGTGCCGGAAGCCGGCGGTCGCGCCGGTGTGACGTTGTTGCAATCGCGGCGTGTGGACATCTCGTCCACCGAGCTGCGCGCCCGGATATCCGCCGGGCGCACCATTCGAGGTTTCGTGCCGGATGACGTCGCGGACTACATCGCGGAGCACCGGCTGTATCGCTAGAGGACTGCATGTTCAAGCGTGTACTGACAGCCATCCTGGGCACTCGGCACGACCGGGATCTGAAGCGGATCCAGCCGATTCTCGATGCCGTCCACGAGCACGAGGCGCGGCTCGCCAGCGCCAGCGATGACGACGTCCGGTCGCAGACCACGAAGTTTCGCCAACTCCTGAAGGAACGTACGCACGAGCTCGAGGCGAGTGCGGCTACCCTGCGCGACCAGAAGCGGACGGCGACGGACGCGACGGAGCGGGAGCGCCTCGACAACGAGCTGAGTGGAGCCGACGGGCGGGGCGGCGTCGAAGGAGAGCTTCGCCGCACGATTGCCGAGACGCTCGATGAGATCCTTCCCGAGGCATTCGCGACCGTGCGCGAGGCGGCGCGTCGGCTGATGGGATCCAAGGTGAGCGTCACCGGTCGCGAGACCGAGTGGAACATGGTGCCGTACGACGTGCAATTGATGGGCGGCATCCAGCTGCATCTCGGCAAGATCGCGGAAATGGCGACGGGCGAAGGCAAGACGCTCGTCGCGACGCTCCCCCTGTATCTGAACGCGCTGCCGGGAAAAGGCTCGCATCTGGTGACGGTCAATTCCTACCTGGCCCGTCGCGATTCACAGTGGATGGGCCATCTCTACCAATGGCTGGGGCTCACCGTCGGCTGCCTCGATGACACGGAGGCCGGCACGCCCGAGCGTCGTGCGGCCTACCTGGCGGACATCACGTACGGGACGAACAACGAGTTCGGCTTCGACTACCTCCGCGACAACATGGTCGTCTCGCTCGACCAGCGGGTGCAGCGCAGTCACGTGTTCGCCATGGTGGACGAGGTCGACTCGGTCCTGATCGATGAGGCGCGCACGCCGCTGATCATTTCCGGACCGGTCGGGAACGAAGG
>JANLTI010000039.1:0-1759 GCA_031362845.1 Gemmatimonadaceae bacterium
GCGGTCCCGCTTGCGCCACCACCTGACCGACGACGAATCGCCGGTCCACGTGCGCGCCGAAGATGGCCGCGACGCCGTCGAGCGCGCCGCTCGCGAGCACCGCCGCCGCACCGTCTCCCGTTTCTTCGGCCGGCTGGAGGATAACCAGCACGTCGCCGGCCGCTGGCCGCGCGGCGAGCAGATGCGCCGCTCCGACCGCCCACGCCGCGTGCATGTCGTGTCCGCAGGCGTGCATCACGCCCGCGTTCACGGAGGCATATGGCAGTCCCGTCGCTTCGTGTATGGGCAGCGCATCGATGTCTCCGCGCACTGCGACCACCGGAGCGCCCGGCGTCGTGCCACGGATCCTCGCCACGACTCCCGTGCCCGCGATGCGCTGAAGCGAGACCGGCCGCAGCACCGCGAGCGCGGCTTCGAGCGCCGCCGCCGTACGCGTCTCGGCGAACGACAGTTCGGGGTGCTGGTGGAGATCGCGGCGCAGGGCGACGAGCGTCTCTCGCGTCGAGGCGCTGAACAGCGCCTGGAGGCCCTGCGTCATCGACGACCTTGCATTTGCACACGGTGAGGAGGTGGCCGTTGACAATGCATCTGTCACCTCAGGCGAACGACATGGATCCTACTGCGCTGCCTCGCCTTCGAGGTAGGTATACCCTTCCAGCCCGGCGACATAGTCGGCGATGAAGGCGTTCGCGTCGGTGCGGCTCAGATGCTTCACCGCCGTCACCTTGCGCCGAAAGGTCTGGAGAAGATCGGAGGCGCGGAACTGCACGTAGTTCAGCACCTCGGTCACCGTGTCGCCATGCACCAGATCCGTGATCTCGTAGCCCTTGTCGGCCAGCCTGATGTGCACGGCGTTCGTGTCGCCGAACAGGTTGTGCCGGTTGCCGAGGATTTCCTGATACGCCCCGGTGAGGAAGACGCCGAGCATGTAGGGCTCGCCGTCGCGCCACTCGTGCAGCTCCAGCGATGGATTTCCCTCCTTCTCACCAACGAACCGATCGATCTTGCCGTCCGAATCGCACGTGATGTCCTGGAGCGTGCCGCGGCGCGTCGGCTCCTCGTCCAGCCGGTGAATCGGCATGATCGGGAATAACTGATCGATGGCCCAGCTGTCCGGCAGCGACTGGAACAGCGAGAAGTTGCAGAAATAACGGTCCACCATGGTCGCGTCCAGGTCGGCGAGGATATCGTCGTACTCGTCGCGATCCACGCTGACGATGCGAAAGATCGCGTTCATGGTGGCGTGATACATCTGCTCCGCCATCGCGCGCCCTCGCAGGGTGAGCACGCCGCTCGCGAAGAGCTGCTGCGCGCGCTCCTTGTCGAAGGTGACGTCGTGGAAGATCTCCTTGACGCGACGCTTCTTGATCTTGCCGTCGGCCACGCTGGCGTGATCCTCCGCCATCTCGTGGAGCACGGGATGATCGTCATCGGTCAACGATGGCACCGGCACCTCGACCACCGACTCGACGTCGATGACCTTGAGCAGGAGCAGCGCGTGGTGGGCCGTGAGCGCGCGCCCCGATTCGCTGATGATGTGCGGCATCGGCAGGTCGAGCTCTCGACACGACTCGGCAATCGTGTAGACGACGTCGTTGGCGTATTCCTGCAGCGAGTAGTTCACACTCGCGTTGGAGGTCGAGTTCGATCCGTCGTAATCCACCCCAAGACCGCCGCCGACGTCCACGTGCGTGATGTTCACCCCCAGTGCGCGCAGCTCGGCGTAGAACCGCGCGACCTCCTGCAACCCGGCCTTGAT
>JANLTI010000079.1:0-13128 GCA_031362845.1 Gemmatimonadaceae bacterium
AGCCCACGCAGTTCGCTGACAATCGCGCCCGTACGCTGGAGGATCAGGCGGCCGACGTGATGGGCAACGTGCCCGAGATGGGTGGCACGCTGGCGCTGGCGGTGGAGGCGGTGCGACGGCGGCCCGAGTATCGCGAGCGGTTCGCGCGCGCGCTGCGGGCGGATGGCGACACCGTGGTGAGCGCGCGCACCGTGCGACTGGCCGTGGCGGCGTACGTGCGGTCGCTGACGGCGATGAACAGCCCGTTCGACCGCGCCGTGCGTGGCGAGGCGACGGCGATGACGGGTGAGGCGCGCGAGGGATTCTCCCTCTTCATGGGCCGCGCGAAGTGCGGCACCTGTCATTTCGCGCCGCTGTTCAGCGGGGCGATGCCGCCCACGCTGATGGAGAACGAGCCCGAGGTGATCGGCGTGCCGGCTCGGCTCGTGGCGCGGCGCGCGACGATCGATCCCGACAGCGGGCGATACACGGTGCGCCGGATCGACCAGCACCTTCATGCGTTCAAGACGCCGACGCTGCGCAACGTTGCGCTCACGGCGCCGTACATGCACAACGGCGTGTTTCCCACGCTCGAGTCGGTGGTGGACTTCTACGACGGCGGAGGCGGCGCGGGCATTGGCGCCGCGCTCGCGCACCAGACGTTGCCGGTGGATTCGCTGCGGCTGTCGCCGCAGCAGAAGCGGGCGATCGTGGCGTTCATGCGGGCGCTCACGGATACGGTGGGGACGACACGGAATAAGTGAATCGTGAATCGTGAACCGTGAGCCGTGAACGGTCAACCGTGAACCGTGAACCGTGAGCTTCGGGACTGCGGCCGACACTGGACGGTGCGCGTGCAGCACGCGAGCTTCGGCGATCGCTTCGCTCACCCCAGCGCTCCGGAGTTCCTGAATGATGCGTCGTCTCGTTCCGATCGCGGCCGCGATCGGCCTGCTCGTACCGTTCACGTTCGTACACGCGCAGTCCACGCCGATCCTGGAACGGCGCGAGGTGCGCGTGGACGGGCATCCCATGACGGTGTGGGGCAAGCGGCCGCCGACACCGGTGAGCGGCTCGATCCTGCTGGTGCACGGTCGCACGTGGAGCGCGCGGCCCAACTTCGACCTGCGCGTGCCCGGCAGCCGCGCGCGCGTGTCGCTGATGGATGCGTTGGTGGCGCGCGGGTACGCGGTGTATGCGCTGGACCAGCGCGGATACGGCGGCACGCCGCGTGACACGAGCGGGTGGCTCACGCCGGAGCGCGCCGAGCTGGATGTGAGCGCGGTATTGGACTGGGTGCGGGCGCGCGAGGAGTCGGGCAACGGATCGCGCGCGCGGCGGGCGCGGGTGCTCGCGCCCGTGCTGCTCGGCTATTCACGTGGTGCGCAGGTGGCAATGCTCGTGGCGCAGCGCCACCCCGACAAGCTCGGGGGTCTCGTACTGTATGGCTATCCGGTACCGGCAGCAGGGAGCACGGTGCCTGCCGATCCCGCCGTGCCGCCGCGCCGTCGCACAACGGCGGCGGCGGCGGGCGAGGACTTCATTTCGCCCGCGGTCACGCCGGCCGGCGTGAAGGACGCGTACGTGCGCACGGCGACGACGATGGATTCCATCCGTGCCGACTGGCGGCTGGAGACCCAGTTCTCGGCCATTGATCCAACGCGCGTGCGGACTCCCACACTGCTGCTGGATGGCGAGCACGATCCGTATGCCAATGCGTCGAACCATGCGACGTTCTTCTCGCGGCTCGGCACGGCGGATCGGTGGTGGGTGGTGCTGCCGGGAGTCGATCACGCCGCACACCTGGAAACCCAGGATGCATTCGTGAATGCGCTGGTGTCCTTCATGGAGCGCAAGTGAGCGGCGGGCGCGACGTATTCGGTGCGATGCAACTGTTCGCGCGCACACTGTTACTGGCGTATCTCGCCTCGGCGTGCATGCGATACGAGGTGTCGACGGTACCGGTGGCCGAAACACTCGCGCGACGGGTGCCCGACGATGCACGCATATGGGTGCGCAACCGCGGTGTGGTAGAGCTGCGAGACGTGCAGGTGAAGGGTGACAGCGTGGTGGGCTTCGTGCGCGGGTCGGCCATGCGCTATGCGGTGGAACTGAGCACCGTGGATGCAGTGGAGGTGAAGAGCCTCAGCGTCACGCGCAGCGTGCTGCTTACCGCCGGCATCGCCGCGGCCGCCTTCATCGCGCTACTGGCCGTCGTCGTGGCCACTTTACCCCCGAACCCGCTCTAGGAACGGGCGAAGTTCAGGCGAGGTTCACCCGCGCTCGCCGCACCAGCACGAATCGCGTTGCGTTGTCGGGGCGATCCTCGAGCCCCTCGGCCAGCACGACGAGCCCGTACTGCTCGGCCGCCCACGTGGCGGCGATGGCCGCGACGGTGAGGTCGCGACGAATGCCCACCATGCGCGCGGCGCCCGCGGTGTCATGCGCTTCGGCCACGGTGATGAGGCGGTGCGCCCAGAGCCACTCGGTGCATTGCTTGAGCGCCACCGGGTGGCTGAGCACGTGACGAATGCCCGCCACCGTGGCGCCGGGGAGTCCGAGCAGCGCGAGATGTACGGGGAGCGAGAACTCGCGGATCCGTTCCAGTGAGGTGAACCGCGCGAGCGCGTCCTGCGCTTCGTGCACGGGGCCCGCGATGAGATTCTCCAGCGGCAGCACGCCGTAGTCGGCGTGACCGTTCACGACGGCGCGCGCCACGTCGTCAAACGTCGCACAGGGCAGGAGCGAATGCGGCCGAGGCACGAGTGCCTCGGCCGCGGCCTGGCTGAATGCGCCGCTCTCGCCCTGGAACGCGACGATGTCGGTCGTGGTCAGCGCGCTTCGCGCGCCGCTGGTGTGTTGAGCTCGCGCTCAGTGAGATGGCGCTGCTCGCCTACCTTGGGTGGGGTGCCGGTGATCATCGCCTTGGCGACCTCGAACAGGACGACCGGCTTGGGCTGCGTGGTGATGAGATACTCCACGGAGTGCGCGTCGACGAACACGAGGGCGAGGCGCGGGTCGGTGGGGCCGCCATCTTCCGCGCCGCCGTTGTCGCCGAACCAGGCTTTCCAGTCGGGCTTGTAGAGCTCCTTGATGCGCGCGCGGTCCTGGGTGATCCGCGCCGTGCCGGCGATGGATACCCACTCGCGCGTCTTGACGTGGTAGTAGGAGAGGTTGATGTGCGGATCGCTCGCCAGCTCGTCGAGCTTGTTGGACGAGATGTCGGTGACGAACCAGAGGTCGACGCCGGTGATGCGCTCCTGGGTGGCCATGGGGCGCGACACGAGATGCCCGTCGGCGCGACGGGTGGTGAACATGGCGATCTCGATGCCGTCGATCAGCTTGTAGAGGTCGTCGATCTTCTTGCCCGTGGGGGCAGCGGAGTCGCGGTTCTTGTCGGAGGTCTGTTCGGATTTCCTGTCGGCCATCGGGCGCTCGCTTTGAATGGGTGCGATGATGCACCCGCTCCAAAGGCAGGGAGCGTGCCGATGCGGCTGCCGCCCGTGGTGCGCGGCTAGGTGACCGAGGCCAGCGCGTCCATCACCTCGGCCGCATGTCCTTCGGGCTGCACCTTCTCGAACACGCGGGCGATGCGGCCGGTGGAGTCGATGATGAAGGTGGTGCGGTTCACGCCCCAGTACTTCTTGCCGTACATCGACTTCTCCGCCCACACGCCGTACCGCTCGCACACCACGTGCTCGGTGTCGGCGACGAGGGGGTACGTGAGGCCGTGCTTCGCCTTGAACTTCACGTGCTTCTTCACCGGGTCCGGACTCACCCCGATCACCGTCGCATCGATTCCCTCGAACCGAGGGAGGGCGTCCTGGAAGCCGGACGCCTCGATGGTTCAGCCGCTGGTGTCGTCCTTGGGGTAGAAGAAGAGCACGACCACTCTGCCACGCAGACTGGAAAGCGTGAGCGACGAGCCGTCGTCGGTAAGGGCGGTGAAATCAGGGGCCTGGTTTCCAGCGGTGAGCATTGAAGGAGCGAGGATGCGGGTGGGTCGCGACTGCCGAGCTAATAGTGAAACCGCGCCTGGAGGAAGTTTACGCGATCATCGAACACGACGTAGACCAATCGATGCTCCGCGGTGATTCGGCGCGACCAGGTGTTCGGCGCGAGGCGCTTCAACGGTTCCGGCTTCCCTGGCCCCTCGAACGGATCACGCAGCACATGCCCGATCAGGTCCATCGCCTTCCTGGCGACTCGTGGGTCGGTGGCTACCCAGTACTGCAAGTCCTCGAGACAGTTTCGATCGACGACGCATGCACGGGGCGAACGCGCCGCTGGTCGCTGCGACTCGCCCTGCCCCTTGCCCGGCTTCCGTCCCCTCGAGTCGTCCACGACTGCGCCGCGATTCGACTGATGCGAGTGTCAGGCTTCGATGCCCAGCTTCGCAGCCAGCGCGTCCGGCGTCGTGGATTCGCCGTGTCCCTCGAGTGCCCGAACCAGTGACTCGAGCAGCCGGCGCGCATTCCTTGGAGACCGGAGCAGGTGCGCCGTTTCCTGGATGCTCGACAGTTCATCGGCCGGAAGGATGGCGAGATCCTGATGACCCTTCCGCCGCACGACCATTGGTTCCTGCGTGTCCTCGATCTCGTCCCACACGTCGGCGAGGTGTTCCCGCAGATAGCTGTACGTCGCGATCCCCATGCAATCCCTCCTTCAATAAATCGTCGGCCGCACGACCCGCGACACGCGTCCATAACCCAATCCGGACCACGATTTCGTTGTACAGATGTATTGTACAACAATCAGGCACGTGAGTCAAGCAACGGCACACCGCCCATCAGCGTGGCCATGATGGCCTTCTGCACGTGCAGCCGGTTCTCGGCTTCGTCCCACACGCGGCTCTGCGGCCCGTCGATCACGTCGGCGCTCACCTCTTCGCCCCGATGCGCCGGCAGGCAGTGCAGGAAGATCGCGTCGGCCGATGCACGCGCCATCATGGAGCGGTCCACCGTGTAGCCGGCGAAGTGCTGCTCGCGCTGACGCTGCTCCTCCTCCTGGCCCATGCTCGCCCACACGTCGGTATTCACGACGTGCGCGCCCTCCACCGCTTCCATGGGGTCATGCGTGAGTGTCACGGTCGCCGAGGTGCGCGCGCGGGCGAGCAGATGATCGGCCGGCTCGTAGCCCTTTGGGCACGCGAGCGCGAGCTCGAAGCCCAGGCGGTACGCGGCGTCGATCCACGAGTTCGCCATGTTGTTGCCGTCGCCCACCCACGCGATCTTCTTCCCCTCCCACGTGCCGAGATGCTGCCGCACCGTGAGCAGATCGGCGAGGATCTGGCAGGGATGCAGCAGGTCGGTGAGCCCGTTGATCACCGGCACGTCGGCGTACTTCGCCAGCTCCTCCACATCCTGGTGCGCGAAGGTGCGGATCATGATGCCATCGACGTAGCGCGAGAGCACGCGCGCCGTATCGGCAATGGGCTCGCCGCGTCCGAGCTGCACGTCGCGCGGCGACAGAAATGACGCGAGGCCGCCGAGCTGGTAGGTGCCGACCTCGAACGAGACGCGCGTGCGCGTGCTCGCCTTCATGAAGATCATCGCGAGCGTCTTGCCGGCCAGCGGCTTGTCCCGGTACGCACCCGTCCGCATCCGCTCGGCCAGGTCGAACAGGCCGAGCAGCTCGGGCGTGGTGAAGTCGGGAATCGCGAGGAAGTCGCGGTGCGGCGGCATCGTGCGAGCTGGCAGGAGGGCCGGGTCAGGACGAGCGAAGGAATGAAGGTAGTGCCATGGGAGCGGCCGGGAATGGCCGGGCGCGAGTATTCGACCTGCAAGCGACCATTCGCGACCGGGACATGCCGTCTCCGCCTACGATGAAAGTGCCCTTATGCTGGTTTAATGTCTGATTTTCTGTCGATATGACCGACGCATGCTTCGTGAACGAACCTTCATGTTCTTTTTATTGACAGTCGGTTTGGTGGGCGGTACTTTCATCTTGTCTTGATGATGTCGGGAGATGGTGATCCCGGCGCAAGCTCACAGCCGCGACGCCGCGGCTCTCTGCCCGTCCCGACGCCGGGGCGGCGAGGAACCTGACACCATGACGCTCGCTCTCGGACACTCCAGTACGCCCGTGCTGTCGCTGCCGGCCCGTTCGACGGGCCCCGCAGCCACGTTCGACGTCACGCGCTCCGCATATGTCGTCGTGCTCGCCCTCTCAACCGTGTTCTGCGTGATGACCGCAGCGCGCATCGTGCGAGTGGAGCAGGAACTCAAGCCCGCCCTCGCGCAGCGCGCGCAGCTCGTCGCCCGCATGGAAGCCAGCCAGCGCCTGCTGCGCGACGCACGCCTCGGTGTGGCGGACCTGCGCCTCGCGCGCGCCGACAGTGTGGCATCGAGCTACCACGCGATCGCCACCCGCGCCCCGCTCGATTCCGATCTTCGCACGCGCCTGGAAGGGTACACCGCCACGTTCGGCACCTGGTACGTGGCGGCGCGACGCGCCGCGGCGGGCATCTCCATGAGCGCCGATGCCGACGGCTCCAGTGCGGAAGACGCGCGACTCGGCTACGCCACGCTGCGCGAGAACATTGCGGCGGGCATGGCCGCGGACAAGCGTGCACTCGTGGTGGCCCGGGCATCGACCGCGCCGGTGGAGTTCGCGGCGTGGCTCACCGTGATCCTGCTCTCGGCGGGCGCGCTGTTCCGCCGGCCGATACCGGCGCGGACGCGGCTGGTGGTGATGGCAAATGACGGCTCGTCTGGTGACGCGGACGACGAGACGGCCGAGCGCGACGAACCGACGGAGCTTCGCCTGGAAGACGCGGTGGCGCGACTGGCGCGCAAGCGGCTGGCGGCGTCGATCGCGGCGGCACGCGTGGCGCGGCGCAACAACGAACGACAGATCGAGATCACGCGCACCTGGCACGAGCCGACGATCAGCCTGGTGCCGCCCACGAAGCCGACGGCGGAGATGGATGTGTACGAGGACGACGTGGTGGAGTCGCCCGAGCGATTCGCCCGGCTCACCCTCGTGACCGCGTAGGCGCAGCAGCGCGACTCGGAGGAACCGACGCTGGTGACTCCGAACTTCAGGCAGGCGTGCCGACGATGGCGCGCCTGCCTGAAGCCGTTCAGAGGATGTACTTCCGCAGGTCTTCGTCCTCGACGATGGCCTTGAGCTTCTCGCGCACCGCGACGGCATCCACGACGATGCGCGTGATGGTGGCGTCGGGCAGGTCGAACAGCGTCTCCTCGAGCTGCGTGGTCATCACCGTGTGCAGGCGCCGAGCGCCGATGTTCTCCATGCGCGAGTTGACGGTGGCGGCGATCTTCGCGATCTCGGCGATCCCGTCGGTGGTGAACTCCAGCTGCGCGCCGTCGGCGGCGACGAGTGCGGCGTACTGCTTGGTGAGCGCGTTCTCCGGCTCGGTCATGATGCGGATGAAATCCGCCTCCGTGAGCGGCTTGAGCTCGACGCGAATGGGGAACCGGCCCTGGAGCTCCGGGATCAGGTCCGACGGCTTGCTCACGTGAAACGCACCGGCTGCGACGAAGAGGATGTGATCGGTCTTCACCATCCCGTACTTCGTCTGCACGTTGGAGCCTTCCACGATGGGCAGCAGGTCGCGCTGCACGCCTTCGCGCGAGACGTCCGGCCCGCCCATCTGGCTCTTCTCGCCGGCGATCTTGTCAATCTCGTCCAGGAAGACGATGCCGAGGGTCTCGACGCGCTCGAGGGCGTCGTTGGTGACGTCTTCCATGTCGACAAGCTTCTCGAACTCCTGCTCGAGCAGGATGCGCCGTGCCTCGCTCACCTTGACGGTGCGCTTCTTCTTCCGCTGCGGCATCATGTCGCGCAGCATCTCCGTGAAATTCTCCATGCTCTCCGGCGCGCCCTGCGAAGCGAACATGTCGAACATGGGGCCGGCGGCGGGCGTGACTTCGATCTCCACCTCGCGCGCGTCGAGCTGGCCGTCGAGCAGGAGCTGCTTGAGCTTGTCGCGCGTGCGCCGGTAGCGCTCCGCGGCGGCATCGGGCTCGCGCTCCTGCTTCACGGCGCCGGAGCTGGAGACGACGAACACGCCGGTGTCGGAGGGAATGGCGGCGTCCAGCGAGGCCGAGGCGTCCGGCGTCGCGGCCACACCCGGCGTTCCGCCGGCGGCGGGAGACTTGGCCTCCGCGGGCGGCGGGAGCAGCAGGTCGAGCAGCCGCTCGTCCACGCGCTCGTGCGCGAGATCTTCCACTTCGCTCTCGCGTTCGGTGCGCACCATGTCGATGGCGCTGTCCACGAGGTCGCGGATCATTCCCTCCACGTCGCGGCCCACGTAGCCCACCTCGGTGAACTTGGACGCTTCCACCTTGATGAAGGGCGCGCCGGCGAGTTTCGCGAGGCGACGGGCAATCTCGGTCTTGCCCACACCGGTGGGGCCGATGAGGATGATGTTGTTGGGCGAGATCTCGTTGCGGATGGACTCGGGCGCCTGCTGCCGGCGCCACCGGTTTCGCAATGCGATGGCGACGGCTTTCTTGGCGTCGGCCTGGCCAACGATATAGCGATCGAGCTCGGCCACGATCTGACGCGGCGTGAGATCGGCGAGGCGGGCGAGGGCTTGCTGGGTACGGGGGGAAGACATGCTGATCAATTTAGCGGAGGAGCCCTGCGGGAGCACTCGAACGGAGCACTCACCGGAAGCGGAGGGAATCCAAGTTGAGCGTTGCCCGTTCGGCGTTCCGCGTTCGGCGTTCAACGCCGTGACACGCGCAACGGTCAACGCCGAACAGGAAACGCGTCACCTGGATTCCGCCAGCTCGATCTCGAACTCTGCCAACCGCGACGCCCTACGCCTCGAGCACCGTAATATTGGTGTTCGTGAATACGCAGATCTCTCCAGCGATGGTGAGACTGCGGCGCACGATGTCCGCAGGCTCGAGCTGGGTGTTGGCGGCGAGGGCGCGCGCGGCGGCGAGGGCGTACGAGCCGCCCGAGCCGATGGCGAGAATGCCATCGTCCGGCTCGATCAGCTCACCGGTGCCCGAGATGACGAAGCCATGCTCGCGACTCGCCACGACGAGCAGCGCCTCCAGGCGGCGCAACACGCGATCGCTGCGCCAATCCTTGGCGAGTTCCACCGCGGCGCGCGGCACGTTGCCCGGATACCGCTGGAGCTTCTCCTCGAACTTCTCGAACAGGGTGAGCGCGTCGGCGGCCGAGCCGGCGAAACCGGCGAGCAGCTTGCCGTCGCCGATGGCGCGCACCTTGTTGGCCGTCGACTTCATGACGGTGTCGCCGACGGTGACCTGCCCATCGCCGCCGAGTGCGACCTTGCCATTGCGCCGCACGGCCAGGATGGTGGTAGCGCGGATACGCGGGAGTTCGGACATGCGCGAAAGCTAGCGGATGCGCGACCGGGGCGGCGGCGGCGCGTCCTTCTCGTGACGCTGCGTGCGCTCCTCCTCGCCTCGGCGCAACGCGCCGCGGTGCACGATGCGCTCACGGAGGTAGCGCCGATTCATGAACGCGCCGATCACGAGCAGCACGCCGCCCGCGATGACGGCGACGTTGACGTAGTCCCACGTATCGCGACTGAACACGGCGGCGGCCATGCAGAGGACGCCGAGCCCGATCATGGCCTCGCCGCCGAGGCTGCGCTCGGTTCGCGCGCGGCGCCGGCGTTCGCGAAAGGGCATCACGTCTTCCGGAATCCACGCGTCGGCGAGAAGCCCCAGGCCCACGAGTCCGAGCAGGATGCCGACGATCAGCGGAATGACTTCGATGCGCACCGGGGAGCTCCGAGCAGGGGGTGAAACGACATCAGGCGATCTTCATGCCCGGGGGTGCGCCTTCTGGTACACCTGCTTCAGGCGCTCCACGCTGGTGTGCGTGTAGATCTGCGTGGTGGAGATGGACGCATGCCCCAGCAACTCCTGCACGGCGCGCAGATCCGCTCCCGCGTCGAGCAGGTGCGTGGCGAAGGTGTGACGCAGCGAGTGGACGGAGAGGCCCGCGTCTTCGTCCACCTGCTCCAGAAAAGCGGAGACCACGTTCTGTACCATGCGCACGCCGATGCGCCGGCCGCTGCGTGAGAGAAAGTACGCCGAGCGCTCGCCGCTGGCGCCCACAGCGCGGAGCCGGTCGTCGCGGGCGGCCTCGTACGAGCGGAGCGCGCGCACGGCGTGATCGCCCACGGGGATGATGCGCTCCTTGCGACCCTTGCCACGCACCTTCACCTGCTGGCTCACGAGGTCCATGTCGCCCGGGCTCAACCCCTGAAGCTCGGAAAGTCGCATGCCCGTGCTGTAGAACAGCTCGAGGATGGCGAGGTTGCGCACGTCGATGAACGCGCCGTCGAGGGCGCCTGCTTCGGCAAGCTGGAAGAGCAGATCGATCTGCGCGCGATCGAGATAACCGGGCAGGTGCTTCTCCTGCCGCGGCGCGCCCACCGCGCGCGCGGGATTCGACTCGACCATCTCGTTGCGATGCATCCACCGGTAGAAGCTGCGCACACCGGAGAGGGTGCGCGCCATGGTGCGCTTGCCCACGCCTCGCCGCGAGAGCTGCGCGAGGAAGCCGCGCATGGCCAGCCGATCGACGCCCTCCCAGCTCCACGACTCGATGCCGTAGTACCCGCCCAGATACTCGACGAATGCGCGCAGGTCACGCTCGTACGCCTTCACCGTGTTGGGCGAGACGTCGCGTTCCTTGGCGAGATGGCGCAGGTACTCGGCGACCGTCGGGTGCAGCGCGACGGACGGCGCGTCGCCCGTTGACGCGGCGGCGGGCGTGGCGGCCTTCACGCGCGCGATGCGGGCACCGCGGCGAGGACGGTGTCGCGCCACGCCGTCATGTCGGCGAGCGCGCGCGCGGCGAGCTGCTCCCTCTTCGCGCGCTTGTCCTTCACGCGCACCGGGAGATCGTCGACGAGGCCGAAGTTGGCGTTCATCGGCTGAAAGTGCCTGGGGTCGGCGTCACGCAGGTAGCGATACAGTGCGCCGAGCATCGTCGTCGTGGGCGGAACGACGGGCTCATCGCCACCGATCAGGCGAGAGAGGTTTACGCCGGCGAGCAGGCCGGTGGCGGTGCTCTCGGTGTAGCCCTCGACGCCAGTGAGCTGGCCGGCGAACAGTGTCATTGCGTCATCGCGGAGCGCGAGATGCGGCGCGAGCGACGCGGGCGCGTTGAGATATGAATTGCGATGGATGGAGCCGAAGCGCAGGAACTCCGCCTGCTCCAGGCCGGGAATCAACCGGAAGACGCGCTGCTGCTCCGGATAGCGGAGCCGCGTCTGGAAGCCGACGAGGTTCCACATGCGGCCGGTGCGATCCTCCATGCGGAGCTGCACCACGGCGTACGCTTCACGACCGGTGCGCGGATCGATGAGCCCCACCGGCTTCATGGGCCCGAAGCGCAGCGATTCACGTCCGCGCCGCGCCATCTCCTCCGCGGGCATGCAGCCGTCGAAGTAGGGGACCGCATCGAACTCGTGCGCCGTCGCCTTGTCGGCGGTGGTGAGCGCGTCGAGGAATGCTTCGTATTGCTCCCGTGTCATGGGACAGTTGAGATACGCGCCGTCGCTCTCGCCCTCGCTCTCGCCTTCGACCTTGCTCAGGCCAGGCATGGTTTCCTTGCCGTAGCGCGAGGCGCGGAACGCGACGTCGTGATCGATGGAGTCCACGCTCACGATGGGCGCGATGGCGTCGTAGAATGCGAGCGCCTCGATGCCCAGCCGCGCGCGGATGCAGTCGGCGAGCGCGCTGGAGGTGAGCGGCCCCGTGGCGACGATGCCGGGCGACGGGAGCGACGTGACTTCGGTTCGCACGAGTGTGATGCGCGCATGCGACGTGACGCGCTCCTGCACCGTGGCGGCGAACACGTCGCGGTCCACGGCGAGCGCGCTGCCACCGGGCACGCGTGCCGCGTCGGCGCACTCGAGGATCATGCAGCCGAGCAGGCGCATCTCCGCCTTCAGGAGCCCGTGCGCGTTGCTGGTCTCTGTGCTCTTGAAGGTGTTGGAGCACACCAGCTCGGCCAGGCGGTCGGTCTTGTGCGCGGCGGTGCCGATCACCGGCCGCATCTCGTGCAGCACGACATCGTGCCCGCGTTCGGCGAGCTGCCACGCCGCTTCCGATCCGGCGAGACCACCGCCGATGATTGTCACGCCAGCGCGGCCCGCCCCCGTGGTCATGCATTCAAGATAACGTCTGACGAGCGTCCGCGACCGATCGTATACTGAGCCGTCACGACGAGAGCAGGCGCCCGTGGGACGAACGAGTCGACGGTGGACAGTGGGGCGGTGGCGCGTGGTCACGTCGACCGCGGCCGCGCTGGTGCTCCTGTCGACGGGATGTCGGGAGCCGGCGGATCATCGGGTGGGCGTGGTGCTGGGTGACGAGGGAGTGCGGGGGGCGACGCTGGCGGTGGAAGACCTCCGTGCCGCAGGCGGTCCCGCGATCCGACTGCTCGCCCTGACCGGCATGTTCGGCACGAGTGCGAGCGTGGCACTGCAGGGCGCCGAGAGTCTCGCCGTGGACACCCGTGTGCTGGCGGTGGTGGGCCACACGAACAGCAGCTCGAGTCTCTCCGCATCGCAGGTCTACAATGCGCGGCGCGTCGTGCAGATCGCGCCCACGAGCACCTCGCCGCTCTACAGCCAGGCGGGTCCGTACAGCTTTCGCCTGGTGGGCAGCGACTTCCATCAGGCGCGCTTTCTCGCACAGCAGCTGTCCGCCGCGGAGTCGAAGCGCGTGGCCATCGTGTACACCAACGACGATTACGGGCGCTCGCTTCGCCGCCTGATGGTGGAGGAGCTGGCCAGGCGCGGCGTGGTCGCCGTATACGAGGGTGTGTACGCCGAGAGCGAGTCCGACGGACAGGATCTCGTGCGCGCACTCGCGCATGCTCGACCGACGGTGCTCGTGTGGCTGGGACGCGATCCGTTCTATTCGCGCATCCGCGACGGGCTGCGCGCGGTGCTGCCCGCGCTGCCGGTGCTGGCGAGCGACGGATTCGGCGGGGTATCCGGAGGCCCCGACGCAAGCCGGCTCGACGAGGTTCGCTACATTCGCCTGGTGAACGTGGACACTGCATCGGTGGCGATGAAGGCGCTTCAGGCGCGCTATAGTGCCGGCGGCGGCGTCGGTCCGCTGACCGATCAAGTGGTGCTCTCGTACGACGCGGTGATGCTGCTGGGCACCGCCA